>JBJDYH010000194.1:0-11706 GCA_051867135.1 Faecousia sp.
CGCGACGCACCGCCCAGAGTGGGAGCCGGACGAGCAATGCTCGCCCCTACATTCAAAAAACACACCTGTCTCAAACGGAACTCCCGCCGTTTCCTCCAGCGCTGGGTTTGCGGCGGGAGCAAGCCCCCGCCCTACAATCGCCAATTCGGCAAATTCCAATTTGTCGCTTTGGTGCGGTTACAGCTTTTCGGCTGCCTCTACCACATGCTTCATCAGCACGCTGGTGGTAACGCTGCCCACGCCGCCGGGAACGGGGGTAATGGCCTCCACGATAGGCTCTACCTCGTCAAACTTGGCATCGCCGGCGATGGCGCCCAGAGTGCCCCGGGCATTGGGCTTGTTTTCGTCCCAGTTGATGGATACATCAATGACGATCTGGCCAGGGCGGACAAAGTCCCCCGTCAGGCTGTTCAGCACACCGGCGGCGGACACCAGAATATCCGCATTGCGGCAGATATCCGCAATGTTCTTGGTCTTGGTGTGGCAGACGGTAACGGTAGCGTTCTTCTTCAGCAGCATCATAGCGGCAGGCTTGCCCACAACCAGGCTGCGGCCGATGACAACGGCGTTCTTGCCGGTACAGTCGATGCCGTAGTAGTCCAGAATTTCCATGCAGGCGGCGGGGGTGCAGGGGGCGTAGCCCAAGTCATTGCGGCTCTGGTAAACGCCGGAGTTGGAAAGGTCGGTCAGGCAGTCCATATCCTTTTTGGGGTCTAAGCGGTTGCAGATCTCGCTGGCGTAGGGGCGCAGGTGCTTGGGGAAGGGCTGGAACATGAGCACGCCGTGAATGGAATCGTCAGCATTGACCCGGTCAATCAGGGCAATGACATCCTCCTTGGAGGCATCCTCGGGCAGCTCGAACTTTTTCACCGCTACGCCTACCAGCTCGGCGCGCTTCACAGCGCCCTTTTCGTAGCTCAAATCGCTGGGGTTTTCGCCTACCCGGATGATGCCCAGGGTAGCATCAATGCCCTTTGCTTTCAGGGCGGCGGTTCTTTCCTGCAGGTTTGCGTTCAGGGCATCGGTAACTTCCTTGCCCAACAGTAATTTCGCCATAGCTAATTCTCCTTACTGGCCGAAGCCGGCCTTTACAGTATTAAAAATCTCGTCTGCCAGAGCGCAGTAGGTACTGAGCATATTGTTTGCCTTGGCGTTCATTTCCTCGGCAACTTCCCGGTTTTTCAGGCTCTTGGTGTTGATAAACACATTCAGGCTGGCGGCCTGCAGGGCGGCCTTGCAGCACACCGCACCGCAGCCGGCATCGGAAACCGCCAGACGGCTGCCCTTCCGGGCAAACACCTGAATATAGCCGATGGCCTCGCAGCACAGCTCCATAATGTGCATAGGAACGGCGCAGGCGGTAACGGTAGCCTCCTCCAGAATGGCGTCCCGGTTGGGGTCATCCTTGGGAATTCCGTAAGCCTTGGCAAGGGGAACAAAGCCCTTATCGTCGGCCTCTACCTGGTCAAGCAGCTCCTTCTGCAGCGCGTCGCATTTGGCTTTCAGCTCCATAATTTCGGCTTCCACATCGGCATACTTCTTCTTGCCAACGGTAAGAGAGCCTACCATGTTGCCAAGGGCAGTACCGATGGCGCCAACCAGCGCGGCAGCGCCGCCGCCGCCGGGAGCGGGGGCGTTGGACGCCAGCACCTCCACAAAGGTGCGGCAGGATTCCATAGTCATATCCATAATCATGTTCTCCTTATGTATTTTGGAAAAAGGCACAGGCGGGTGCGCCTGTGCCTTTTGGGGTCTGACAGTCTTTAGAACAGGCCGGAAATCTTGCCGGTTGCGTCTACATCGATGCGCTCGGCAGCGGGAACCTTGGGCAGACCGGGCATGGTCATGATCTCGCCGGTGAGGGCAACCAGGAAGCCCGCGCCTGCGGAAACCTTGACATTGCGCACGGTAATGGTAAAGCCGCGGGGTGCGCCCAGCTTGGTCTGGTCATCGGTGAAGGAATACTGGGTCTTCGCCATGCAGATGGGCATCTTGTCGTAGCCCAGCTCGGTAAGGGTCTTGATCTGCTTCTCGGCGTTGGCGGTAAAGGTCACGCCGTCCGCGTGGTAAATCTTCTTGGCGATGGCTTCGATCTTCTCTTTAATGGAGCAATCCAGCTCGTAAGCAAAGGTGAAGTCGTTGGGCTGCTCGCACAGGCGGACAACTTCGTTGGCCAGAGCGATACCGCCCTCGCCGCCCTTGCCCCAAACCTCGCTCAGGGCAACATTGACACCCAGCTCCTTGCACTTGCGCTCGATGAGCGCCAGCTCGGCTTCGGTATCGGTGGGGAAGCGGTTGATGGCAACTACGCAGGGCAGCTTGTAAACCTGAGTAATGTTCTCTACGTGCTGCAGCAGGTTGGGCAGGCCCTTTTCCAGAGCTTCCAGATTCTCGTTGCCGGTTTCTGCCTTGGGCACGCCGCCGTTGTACTTCAGAGCACGGGCGGTAGCAACCAGCACCACACAACTGGGCTTCAGGCCGGCCATGCGGCACTTGATGTCCAGGAACTTCTCGGCACCCAGGTCAGCGCCGAAGCCGGCTTCGGTAATGGTGTAGTCGGACAGGCGCAGGGCAATCTTGGTAGCGGTAACGGAGTTACAGCCATGGGCAATGTTGGCGAAGGGGCCGCCGTGTACGAAAGCGGGAGTGTGCTCCAGAGTCTGCACCAGATTGGGCTTCAGAGCGTCCTTCAGCAGAGCAGCCATAGCGCCCTGAGCGTTCAGGTCACCGGCGGTAACAGGCTTGCCGGAATAGGTATAGCCCACCACCAGACGAGCCAGACGAGCCTTCAAGTCGGTAATGTCGGAAGCCAGGCACAGAACAGCCATAACTTCGGAAGCTACGGTAATGTCGTAGCCGTCTTCACGGGGGGTGCCGTTGACCTTGCCGCCCAAGCCGTCCACCACAAAGCGGAGCTGGCGGTCGTTCATGTCAACGCAGCGGCGCCAGGTAATCTGGCGGGGGTCAATGCCCAGAGCGTTGCCCTGATAGATATGGTTATCGAGCATGGCAGCCAGCAGGTTGTTGGCAGCGCCGATGGCGTGGAAGTCGCCGGTAAAGTGGAGGTTGATGTCCTCCATGGGGACAACCTGAGCGTAGCCGCCGCCGGCCGCGCCGCCCTTTACGCCGAACACGGGGCCGAGGGAGGGCTCACGCAGAGCGACCAGAACGTTCTTACCCAGTCTGCGCATACCGTCAGCCAGACCAACGGTGGTAGTGGTCTTGCCTTCGCCTGCGGGGGTGGGGTTGATGGCGGTAACCAGAACCAGCTTACCGTCGGGACGCTTGACTTCGTTGAGGATGTTGTAGTCTACCTTTGCCTTGTACTTGCCGTACTGCTCCAGGTACTTCTCATCAACGCCGGCGGTCTTTGCCACCTCGATGATGGGCTGCATGGTGGTTTCCTGTGCGATCTCGATGTCAGTTTTGAATGCCATAATTTTTACTCTCCTTGTATTGTGTGTGCCGCCCTGCCGTTATGTGGCTCAGGCAGCATACAGGATTTATACGGCGCACCGTCGAAATGGCTTGCCGTACATTGATATTTCGGTACTTATGTACCGATTAAAGTCTACCACTTTCTGAGGGCCTTGTCAACGCATTTTTCTCCCACATTTTGACTTTTGTCTTTTGCACAAATTGGCAGCCTCCCGCCGGGTATTCTTTGTCGAAACAGCCCAAGTTGCAAAGTTCGTTCCATTGTGCTATATTGAATAGTGCGTATAGGCTCTCCTCGGCTATTCGATAAATTGGAATTTGTCGGTGAATTGCAACCTTATTGTAGGGGCGGGTCTTGACCCGCCCGTTGCACCCGGTTTACTGCGGCAGTAGGTTTTAGGTTTCGGGCCGGTCAAGACCGGCCCCTACAGGGGGTGCGGCGCAAATTCCAATTTATCGGGTAGCTTATGAAAACCGGTATGCATTTTATATCCTTGCAAATATGTGTCACATCAGGAGGTATTTTACTATGTCTGACTGCTTATTCTGCCGTATCATCGCCGGGGAGATTCCTTCCACCAAGGTTTATGAGGACGATTTGGTTCTTGCCTTCCGGGATATCGCTCCCCAAGCCCCTACCCACATTCTGGTCATTCCCAAGGCGCACATTTCCGGTGTCAGCGCCATTACCCCGGAAAATTCCGCTGTGGTGGCCCACATTTTTGAGGTCATTCCCCAAATCGCCGCTGCCGAGGGCTTAACAGAGGGCTTCCGGGTGGTATCCAACTGCGGTGACCACGCCGGACAGACCGTCCACCACCTGCATTTCCACATCCTCGGCGGCAAGCAGCTTAGCCTGCAAATGGCGTGAGCGCACTCTTGTAGGGGCCGATGCCCACATCGGCCCTTTGGGGTGTTACGCATTCGCCGCAGTTTTGAAGAAACATGATTCTGCTTCCCGCGGGCCGATGTGGGCATCGGCCGCTACAGCATGGAATACAACCTTATCGTAGGCGCTTTTCAATCGCTCCTCCGTAACCCAAAATCCACATCCGCAGACGAAAACCAAAAAGGCTTGACATTTTTCGCAGCCGTGGTATAATCCCCTTAATCGCATAGACACTCATCTTCGGGGGGTCGGAAGCATCCGGCTGAGAGTAGGCTTAGGGCCTTGACCCGTGAACCTGATACGGTCAATACCGTCGTAGGAAAAGATGCTACTTGGATACCTCATCGTATCGCATAGCACCGGGACGGGTTATGCGATACGATTTTTTGCTTCTTCTAGAAGCATCCATATTTTAGGAGGTATCTCTATGTCCAACAATCCCGCCCATCTGAAAATCCGGGCACTGTGCGAAGGCGCTATTATGGTGGCTGTCGCGCAGGTTCTCAGCTATGTGAAGCTTTACGAGCTTCCCAACGGCGGCTCTCTCACCCCCGCCATGTTCCCCATTCTGCTGTTCGCTCTGCGTTGGGGTCTGGGCCGCGGTCTGCTGGCAGGCTTTGTATTCGGTCTGCTGCAGCTTATTTTTGACAGCGCTTACGCTTGGGGCTGGCAGAGCATGGTGCTCGACTATCTGCTTGCCTTTACCCCCTTGGGTCTGGCCGGCCTGTTTAAGGGCAAGGCTTGGGGCATCTTCCCGGGTACTGTCATCGGCTGCGTTGGCCGCTTCATTGTCCACTACATCAGCGGCGTGACCATCTACCGCATTACCGAGCCTACTTCTGTTCCCGGCTTGGGCACCTATGACAGCGCAAGCCTCTATTCCTTGGTATATAACGGCAGCTATATGCTCCCCAACGCCCTGCTGGCAATCGCCATCGCTGCGCTGCTGTATGTGCCTCTGAAGAAGTATTACGCCGGTAACGATTTGCGGTAAATTTCCCGCAGCCCCTTCCGGGGGGCTGCGTATGCGTAACCCCTTGTAGGGCGGGGGCTCGCTCCCGCCGTTCCCAGCGAGAACCCACCGCCGCAGGAAATGGAGTGCGCTTGCCCTCTCAGTCAGCATAGCTGACAGCTCCCCCAGAGGGGGAGCCGGGCGGGTCAAGACCCGCCCCTACAGTAGATTATGCCAAACAAAAGCCTCCCTGTTCATCCGAACAGGGAGGTATTTTTTAGCTTTTCAGCGCCCGGGTGGCGTTTAAGACGGCAAGGCACATCACGCCTACATCCGCGAAAATGGCGAGCCACATATTGGCGATGCCCACGGCTCCCAAAAACAGAACGCCGATTTTTACCCCTAAGGAAAACACAATGTTCTGCTTCACGATTGCCATGCACTTGCGGGCAATGGCAATGGCTTTTGCCAGCTTCCGGGGGTCATCGTCCATAAGCACCACATCGGCGGCTTCAATGGCGGCATCCGCACCCATAGCGCCCATGGCGATGCCGATATCCGCTCTGGCCAGCACCGGGGCATCGTTGATGCCGTCGCCTACAAAGGCAACCTTTTCCCCGCCCAAAAGGGCTTCCACGGCAGTTACTTTGTCTCCGGGCAGAAGGCCGGAGCGGTATTCGTCCACCCCCAGGCTTTCCGCCACGAATGCGGCGGCGGCTTCCCGGTCGCCGGTGAGCATGACCGTCTTTTTCACCCCGGCGCTTCTCAGGTCATCAATCGCCTGCCGGGCATCCGGTTTTACTTCGTCCGCAATTTCAATGCAGCCCAAATAGGCTCCATCCCACGCCACATGGACAATGGTGCCGGGGCTGGCAGGATCCTCACAGGAAATCCCGGCGTTTTCCAGCAGCTTCCGGCTGCCAACCAAGGCGCTCTTGCCGTCTATCTTCGCGGAAACCCCCTTGCCGGGGACTTCCCGCACATCCGTGACCCGGCCTTTCTCCAATTCCTTACCATAGGCTTCTTTCAGGCTTTTGCTGATGGGGTGGCCGGAATAGCTTTCCGCCAGGGCGGCGATTTCCAGCAGGTTTTCTTCCCCGCTGACCTTCTGCACCCGGAAGACCCCTTTGGTAAGGGTTCCGGTCTTGTCCATAGCCACAGTATCAATTTGAGAAAGGCTCTCCAGAAAGTTGCTGCCCTTAATGAGGATACCCTCCCGGCTGGCACCGCCGATGCCCGCAAAGAAGGTAAGGGGAATGCTGATCACCAAAGCACAGGGGCAGGAGATGACCAGGAAGGTCAGCCCCCGGTACAGCCAGTCCAGCCACATGGGCGCGCTGCCCACCGCCAGCAGGAAAAGAGGCGGCACAATCGCTAAGGCTAAGGCGCTCAGGCACACAGCCGGGGTATAAATCCTTGCGAATTTGGAGATAAACTTCTCGGATTTGGACTTGCGGTTGCCGGCGTTTTCCACCAGCTCCAGAATTTTCGCCACGGTGCTCTCCCCAAAGGCGCAGGTAGTACGCACCTTCAAAAGCCCGGTCATACTCACGCAGCCGCTGACCACGCTGTCGCCCACCGTCACATCTCTGGGGACGCTTTCCCCGGTGAGGGCGGTGGTATTCAGCGAGGCATTGCCCTCTATCACCACGCCGTCCAGAGGAATTTTCTCACCGGGCTGCACAATAATGACAGAACCCACTTCCACTTCCTCCGGGTCTACCTGCACCAAGCGCCCTTCTGCCTCAATATTGGCGTAATCCGGGCGAATGTCCATGAGGGAAGCAATGCTTTTGCGGCTCCTGCCCAGAGCCACGCTCTGAAACAGCTCCCCCACTTGGTAAAAGAGGAGAACGCCCACCGCTTCGGCATAGTCCCCGGTTTTGGTCACGCCGATGACC
Source organism: Faecousia sp. (assembly GCA_051867135.1). GTDB lineage: Bacteria > Bacillota > Clostridia > Oscillospirales > Oscillospiraceae > Faecousia. The sequence continues at coordinate 7,181 of JBJDYH010000194.1, forward strand.
AGCGCGCCCACCGTTGCCACCGCCATGAGGAAATTCTCGTCCAGCACCTGTCCCATGGCAATGCCCCGGGCGGCATCCCACAAAACATCATAGCCGATGATGAAATAGGGGATCAAATACAGGGCAAGCCTTCCCCAGCCCTTTACCGGCAGGAAATGCAGGGCAACCACCATCACCGCCGCCGCAACGACCCGCCACAGTACGCTCTTTTGTTTTCTTGTCATGGTCAACCCCCGCCTTTACAGGATAATTTCTCCGTCACGGGTTGCCTTGCGGCAGTTTTTCACCACTTGCGCCATAATCGCCTGAACATCCGCCCCGTCGGAAAACTCCAAAATTATCTTTTGCATCATAAAATTCACCACGGCGCTTTCTACGCCGGGGGTAGAAGCTGCCGCGCGCTCCATTTTATTGGCGCAGTTTCCACAATCTACCTCAATTTTATAAACTTTTTTCATGGTAATCGCTTCCTTTCCGGTTTTTTAACAATTAAACACTTGTTTTATCGTTGTGGGTATAGTATAATCCGCCCGTTGGCAAAAATCAATGCCGCACCGCCCATTGTTTCCCTTTGGGCGAAATGTATTTCCGATTGGAGTGTTTCTCATGGAAAATCACGACCACGGCGCGAATCCTCATATTCTCTCTCTGCTAAACCAGCCCGAGCAATTCCGGGGGGTCGCGGAGCTGTTTGCCCAGCTCAGCGATACCACCCGTCTGCGGATTTTTTGGCTGCTGTGCCATCAGGAAAGCTGCGGCATCCACATTGCCCAAATTTTGGATATGTCCACCCAAGCGGTGGCCCATCATCTGCGGCTGCTGCGCCATCACGGTCTGGTATGCACCCGCCGGGAGGGGAAAGAGGTGTATTACCGCGCCTGCGATACCCCCGCCTGCGAGCTTCTGCACCAAATGATGGAGCAGGCTATGGAAATCTCCTGCCCCCAATGCCCCGGTCAGGAGGACACCCTTGCCCAGCAGATTCACCGCTATCTCATGGCAAATCTGGACAAGCACATTACCATTGAGGCGCTTTCCCGGCTGTTTTTAGTCAACGCCACCACCCTGAAGGAAGAATTTAAGGCCGCCTACGGCCTGAGCATTGCCGCCCACATGCACCAGCACCGCATGGAGCGCTCCGGCAAGCTTCTTCTGGAGGGCAAAATGAGCGTTGCCGAAATTGCTGAGGCGGTGGGCTACGAAAGCAGCAGCAAATTCTCTGCCGCTTTCAAGGCTTATTATGGGGTAGTGCCCAGCAAATATACCGGTCAGGCCCCTCTGCACCCCTGCAAATGCCGCTGACGGAGAATCCGCAGAAAAAAGCCTCTCTGCAAAAACGCAGAGAGGCTTTTCCATTGGGCAGTATTTACTGTAGGGGCCGGTCTTGACCGGCCCGAAACCCAGAATCCACCACCGCAGAAAACCGGGTACGGTGGACGGGCGGGTCAAGACCCGCCCCTACGGAGGAATGCGTGCCGGCCCCTACATTCCCAAAACCCACATCCACACCATACGGGCGGGTCAAGACCCGCCCCTACAGAGGGTGGATGCGTGCCGGCGGCTTTATTGGGCAAGGGGGAAGGAAACGGTTACTTTGAACAGGTCGCCGTCGATGGTTACGGTCATCTCGCCGCCTTGGGCGTGGGTCAGGCTTTGGGCGATGGACAAGCCAAGGCCGTTGCCCTCGGTGGTGCGGGCGCTGTCCCCCCGGACAAAGCGTTCCATCAGCTCTTCGGGGCTGATGTTCAAAGGCTCTTTGGAGGTATTGCGCAGGGTAAACACCGCGTGATTCTCCTTTTGCTCCAAAGTCAAATACACCCGGCTGCCGGGGAGGGAATATTTGCAGGCGTTTTGCATCAGGTTTTCAAACACCCGCCAAATTCTCCGGCTGTCCGCAAGGATCCCCAAGGGGGAGTCCTGCTGGCGGGTAATGAGGGTCAGCTCTGCCCCGGCGCAGCGCTCTTCAAACTCTCCCGCAAGCTGCTCCAAAAAGGTGCCCGCGTCACAAGGCTGCAAGTCCATCTCCATATTCCCGGTGCTGGCCCGGGAAATCTCCACCAAGTCCTCCAGCAGCCGCTTGAGATGCTCGCTCTTTCGCTCCAGAACCTTGGCGTACTCCCGGTGGTGCTCGTTTTCACAGCTTTCCGCGGCAATCAGCCCGGCGTAGTTGATAATAGAGGTCAGGGGGTTTTTGATATCGTGGGATACATTGGTAACAAGCTCGGTTTTCATCCGCTCGCTTTTCAGCCTGCCTTCCAGCGCCCGGCTCATGCCCAGGCCGATGCTGTTCAGGTTTTCCCCATGCTCCCGGAGGGCGCCAATCAGCCCCTTAGTATCTACATGATAGCTTAGATTGCCCTCCGCCAACGCTCTGCCGCCTTTTTGCAGCTTGCGAAGCTGGATGGCTGCCCACACCATAGCTGCCATCATCACAGGCGCAGCCAGCAGAAGTACCACGGAAAGGGCGCTTTGCGCCAAGGCCGATACCCAAAGCAGCAGCGCCCAAAGGCCAAAGGCCAGAGAAACCAAAACGCTGCGCCAAATCAGAGGGAGGTTAACATAAAATTCCTTTATCAGCCTTCCCAGCTTTTTTCCGGCGTGAACCAGCCAGCGGCAAAGCTTATAACAAACCGTATTTTTTATCAGGCAGCCCTGTCTGGCCCGGCCCACAGCGCCCACCAGCAGCCCCAGACAGATATAGGCCAGCGCCGCCACCCAAACAGCCATCACGACTGTGTACCAGTCAGCGCTGCCGTAATATCCGTTATAATAGCGGTAGTCGCGGAAAATTTCTTCCCAGCTAAGCCCCAGCACAATCACCCAAAGGAAAACCATCAAATCGCCGGGGACTTTATGGAACGCTCCCGGGGCAAAGCCCTCCTGCTTAGGCCGCTTGGAAGCGGTAAGGAGCAAATTGAAAACGCAAAGCAGCCCCAAAAGGGCGCAGCCGAGACAAACCGCCACCATAGGATACCGCAGGGAATAGATTTGCGCATAGTTTTCCTCCACGGCGCTGTAGTAGCTGCCGGGCGCGGCGGAATTGTCCACATATCCCCGGAGAATGAACAGCTTATGGGGGAAGTTCTTCCAGTTCTCCCGAAGCCCAATCTCGTCCAGCTTCACATAATAGCATTCCCAGGTGTCGGACTCCATATAGGCCGCAATTCCCACCTCCATGGTAAATTGGGCATTATCCAAATCCCCAATGTTGGTGGCGTACAGGTTTTCGTCCAAATCATAGAAGCCATAGCGCAGGGGTGACGACCAATACATAATATCTTCCGGCGTTTGCGGGGGTTCTCCCTGAAAAAGCGCCTGATTGTCCGCAACCAGGTGCACTCCGTCTCTGATAAAATACTGATACTGCTCCTCGTTTACCAGCTCCTGCTGGGACTGGGTGTACACACCCTCCTCCCATTTTGCCCCAATCCAAATGCCGCTGAGCACCGCCGCCGCCAACAGGGGAACGGACAAAAGAAAGCACAAAGCTTTGATGCCCATACAGCGACTCCAATGTTTCATGGTCTGCCTCCTTCCATTTTGTAGCCGTGACCCCAAATTGCCTTCAGGTATCGAGGCTCACCGGGGTTGATTTCGATTTTTTCCCGAATGTGACGAATGTGTACGGCGATGGTATTGTCCGCCGTGGCCGGATTTTCCCGCCAGATATGGTTGTAAATCTCCTTGGGGGAAAATACCTTGCCGGGGTTCTCCATGAGCAGCTTCAGGATTTCATACTCCATGGGGGTCAAGGCCACAGGCTCGCCGTCCCGGGTGACGGATTTCGCCCCATCGTCCAGAACAATGCCCCCCACACGCAAAATTCCCTGGCGCAGCGCCCCGCTGCCAAGCTGGAGAAATCTGCGAAGCTGGCTTTTTACCCGGGCGCATACCTCCATGGGGTTAAAGGGCTTGGTGATGTAATCGTCCGCCCCCACCTGCAGGCCCAGGATTTTGTCCGCATCCTCGCTTTTGGCGGTAATGAGAATGATGGGTACATTGCTCTTTTCCCGGATTTTGACCATGGCGGAGATGCCGTCCAGCTTGGGCATCATAATATCCATCAGCACCAGATGGATGTCCTCTTTCCCCACGGTTTCTACCGCCTGAACGCCGTTATAGGCTTCAAAAAAGCGGTACTCCGGGTCAGACAGATAGATTTTCAAAGAGCGGACAATGTCCGCGTCATCGTCGCAAAGTAAAATGTTGTACATGAAATCCCCTCCCGGTTTTGTGCCTTTATTATACCAGCCCCGCCATGAAGATAAAAGAGGGGAAATGCTTAAGAATTGATGAATTGAGGAGTATCGTACCCCTGTAGGGGCCGGTCTTGACCGGCCCGAAACCTGAAATCTACCACCGCAGAAAAATAGGTGCGGTAAACGGGCGGGTCAAGACCCGCCCCTACAAGGGGACGCACCGCTGTAGGGGCCGGTCTTGACCGGCCCGAAACCCAAAATCCACCACCGCAGAAAAATAGGTGCGGTAAACGGGCGGGTCAAGACCCGCCCCTACAAGGGGACGCA
>JBJDYH010000195.1:0-11699 GCA_051867135.1 Faecousia sp.
ATTCTGTTTATGCATAATTATCTGTGAAAATGTATATTTTTTGTTCACCAATACTTATCTCGGACAGAGACTATAGAAAAGGAGCCCTCCACCCGCCGCCTTCGACAAATAGCCGTCAGCGCCATACAGGAAGGCTCCTCATCCAAAGTATATCACGGTGCCGGTCAACTGTCAAACGATAGTGCTTCCATGTTTACGGATTGCATCTCCCACAGGGATCATAACCCATGGAGATGAGCTCATCGCGGGAGCCAGAGTATTCCTGCTTATTTGACTCCTTCATCTGCTTTACACTCGAGCAGTCCGGATAGTGAAATTTCTTAGTGTTGGTATTGAGAATGTAGCTGGCGCCCGAAGTGGCAGAATTGTTGTCATCTGGCTCTGTAGTGGGAGCAGGAGAAGAAGACGCAGATTGATTAGCAGATTGGGATGAAGATTGCGGTGCGAGGGTATCCGCATCAGCATTTCGTTCTACAGAGAAAGACACACTTTTACCATCGCTGGTGCAGATGATGTTGCCTTGGAGATCCGTCCGGTAAACCTTCACATCGGCATCGCGGAGGCGGCTCAAAGCATCTTCGGTCGGATGCCCGTAGGAGTTATCTTTACCAACAGAGATGACTGCGTACTCGGGCGCCACTTCTCGGAGGAAGGGATATGTGGTCGAGCTGTCACTTCCGTGGTGACCGACCTTAAGCACAGTGCTTTCCAGTTCATAGCCACTGTTGAGGATAGTCTGCTCGGCCTCTCGCTCCGCATCGCCTGTAAAGAGGAACGAAGTGTCGCCATAAACGATGCGCAGAACGATGGATGTGTTGTTGGTATCATCGGCATAGCTATTCATGCCAACGATCTGCACAGTGGCACTGCCAAGAGAAAAAGTGTCGCCAACAGTAGGCACAGTGATGGCCTTGTTTTGCTTCCCAAGGTAAGTTACAAAGTCCCTAAAAGTTTCGCTGTCATAGCTGGTCACAGGACAATATGCTGTTCCAACTTGCGCATAGTTAAGAGCACCGGACAGGCCACCAATGTGATCTTCATGCGCATGGGTGGCAACGATGTAATCCAGATAGGGAACATCGTGCTGCTTTAGGTAGCTATAGATTAGACTACTATCAGCACCGTTTCCACCGTCGATCAGCATCGCTTGCCCGTCACAGAGTACCAGTGCGGAATCTGCCTGTCCAACATCAATATAATGGATTTCAAAGGTCGATGTTTCAGGCAGCGGAGTCGGCTCCGGAGTAATGATTGGTTCCTGTTCGGAAGGTGTCTGAGAAGGGGCAGGATCAACTACAGGTTCGTCTGCGGGGACATCAGCAGGTTCATCCGTTGAGGCAGGCGTAGACTCGACCGGTGGAGTATCTTCACTGTTACCTTCGCCTGACACATCGGGTGTGGGAGTCGGTGTGGTCTGTTCTACTGAAGATGTCGGAGCATCGGGCGAATCAGATGCAGAAGGATGCGTGTCCCCACACGCCGTAAGCATCGACAGCAGCATTACAGCTATCAGAAGAAAAGAGAGCAACCGCTTATTTCTCAAAATCGATTTCATTGTGCAATCAGTCCTTTCGGTGTAGACTATATCGCTAATACATAGTTTAGCACAAAACATAAGTACAGTACAGTCATACAAGGAGTTTCGTGTTCAACTCTTCCTACCTTGCAGAACTAATTTATCGGGGATATACTGTCTATATAATAACGCATTATATGTCCGTTATATGGGACTGTTTTTGTGCGAGAATATGGGCATGAATATCTGGACGATGGCGATTTGACAGAAAGGGGATGCACCATGAACAATGCGGAACAGTTTGAAGAATTCCTGCACTGTCTGAGAACACAGAAAATCAAAAAGATCCATCTGGCAGAACTGTGTCTGCTGGTGAATCCGTCTGCTGCAGATTTTGGCAGTATTGTGATTGAATTTGAGAACAGTATGTATTGGGTGACGTCGAAGTATCTGCGTGACTCTACCGAAGATATCGACGAGTTTTGCGCACAGAAAATCGAAAGTCTCGAAGATATACGCCATGAGATTACGGAGAATGACATCTATAAAACGATGGCATTTGAAGACAAGCCAATTTCCTTTGTGACGGAGTTGGTGGATGAAGAAGGATACTTCAATGGGCTTGAATTCAAAACAGCCAATTACTTTTTGTTTCTCACGGTGAGTTGGCCTTGCATCATAGTCCATGCAGCAAACGGCGAAGAACTAAAATACTTACTCTATTCGCATCAATTTGGCGAGGGGGATGGGTCGCTCGAGGATGGCTATGTAGAACTATTCCCAGAAGGATAGACCATTTGATATGAGAGGCGCTTATGAACGAAGAAAGAGTCACGGCTGAAGATATTGAAAGAACAAAGCGCTGGCTGGAAGATGGACGGCAGAAGGCTGCCACCCATCCTTCACGTGATTGGGACATCCTGATCAGAGCCGGGGAACAAGTTCTATCCGAGATGACGAAAGAACACAACGAGCAAGAATAAGTAAGAGGGTTGGGAAGTTTCCCAGCCCTCTTGCTATATCCATCTGCGCATTCACTTGTCCTCGAGATAGTCAGTCAACAGCTCTTGCAGAAGGGTATCTCGGTCAATGCGAGAAATCATGTTTCTGGCATTGTTGTGGTTGGTGATATAGGTTGGATCTTCCGTCAGTATGTAGCCTACCAGCTGGCCAACAGGGTTATATCCCTTTTCGCGCAGAGCATCATATATCTCCTTCAGCTGTGCTTTCAGCATCGTCTGATCCAACGAACTCACCTCCCCACTGTTTTTATTCCTCTTTGATCCACCAGCCGTTTCCATCCAGATAACCATTACGCTTCATGAATGGCGCCACGACTTCTCTCCGGCCGATTTCAGGTATCTGTATCCCTTCGGAAGTTAGTATATCAAAAACCTGCAGCTCGTACAAATCCAGAAGTGCGCCCCACTCCTTGGCGATGGTACAGGCTATTTCATACTCGGGTGTGTCTTTCTCGTAGTCGTAGACATTGTCCTCGACCCACCAGTATTTATTATTCACCAGGGCATAGGCATCAGCCAAGTCCTGCTCTGTTCGCTTATCTGCAAAGTAGAGTTTGATGTCTTTTGGAGTCTTATCAGGGATAGGCTCCGAACTCATGACATACAAATCAGATTTCTCCCTTCGTTCCAAAATCACATTGCTTACCATTTGTTGTGCCGAAACAGCAGGTTATACCAGAAAGAGAAGAAGGCGCTCAACAGAAAACGAATCATATACAGTCCTCCTCGATTAAGCCGGCACACGCCGTTCAACAAACCAACGGCCAATGACATTGCCTGTTAACGAAGTGCTTCTCTCAAAGAATAGATAGGTGGGCTGGCCATTTACCCAAATGGTATATCGGTCACCTTGGCCACCGGCTTTCATTGCCGCAGCCTGTCGGATGTCGGTCACCTTGTCAATCTCGTAAGAACAGCCATCCTCCCAAATCAGGCTGGCTGGGATCATCACACCATCGGATCTGAAGTTCACCTTCACATCCACATAGACTTTTACACTTGTCGTAGACTCCATAACAATTCAACTCCCAAGCAAACTCTGCGCCTTATCAACCCGGTGCATCTCCGGTCGCAGGACTGCTCTCGGTGAAAAACTCAGCCAAGGTAATTCCGAGGACATCACACACTCGTTCAATGGTATCCAAGTTGAGCTGACCGTCGCGCTTCTCACAGTTTGAGAATACCCCTCTGGAAAACCCGCAAAGCTGTGTCAGCCCGAAAAGTGTGAGGTTTCTCTCCTCTGCAAGCTCGCGTACTCTTTTAACCGTATTCATTCATGCACCCCACCTTTCTATCGTCTTGGCACCTCCCATTATACATGATTCACTGTCCGATAAATCGGATTACAGCACCCGACCTACAATCTGGAATGATGTGTCAGGTCGAATGACCCTATCGGAGTATGCCTGGTTATACGAAATCAAAACTGGCTGCATGTGGACATCACCGTAACTGTCGGTGAAGGCTTCAACGCAGCTCTCGTCGGGCTCCTGCTCCTCATATACTTTGAGATAGCCATCCCCGTCGTAAATGAAAATACCTACCTGCCCAGGAACAAGCTCTTCGCACCGTTTGACCCAGACAATCTGGCCGTCGTGGTAGACAGGCTCCATACTGTCGCCAGATACACGAACACCAAAGTCAGCCCCGTCGGGAACCGTATCTGCGGGATAGCTGACCATTTCAAAGTTCTCTTCATCAAGGAAGTTACCAGTACCGGCAGAAACGCTCAGATTGCTGATAGGCATATCAATATAGCGAATCTTTCTGCTCGTCTTCTGCTGCGGCTTGTATCTGCCAGAGGCAATGAGATCCGCACGATATTCCTCCAACTTACGAATGCCCTCTGCATTAAGAGCAGGCTTAAAGTTGCTGGTGAAATACTCCAGCCCACCATCAATCTGCAGAATGTGGCAAAGTGCCAGCAGCTGATACGCATTGGGGGAAGAATCACCTACAACCCACTTGCTAATTGCCTGACGGCTCACTTGCAGGCCATAGGCAGCAAGCATGTCACTCAACTCACGCTGACGGATGCCCCGCATACGAAGAGCTTCTTCGATGCGAGTGCCTACAGCATTGGCCTCCTTTTCTGCCTCTGCATTATAGATCGGTGCCTTGGCTGCGCTAAACGGAATGATGTTATTCTTATCGGTTCCCACGGTAAAGCACTTCCTTTCCTTGTACCCTGATTATATATGGGCTAACACCTCCTTGTCAAGAAAATTCTCCTATTGTTCTACAAATGTGATATTGACAGCCACTTTTAGGAGATTTATTATTGAGACAAGGACATCAGAAGGAGGCGCAGAAGCATGGAGCCAACGAGAACGATACTCCACAGCGACCTGAACTGCTTCTATGCGTCTGTGGAGATGATGCTCAACCCGGCGCTAAGAGATAAGGCAGTGGCCGTCTGTGGATCAACGGAAGACCGTCATGGCATCGTCCTCGCCAAGTCAGAGAAAGCGAAAAAAGCTGGCATTAAGACCGGCATGGTGAACTGGGAAGCTCGGCAGCTTTGCCCAGAACTGATAACCGTACCGCCCCAGTATGATCAGTACCTGAAATACTCCGAGCTGACCCGAAACATTTACAAGCGCTACACAGACTTGATTGAGCCATTCGGCATGGATGAAGCATGGTGCGAAGTCACCGGCTGCCAGAAGAGTGGCACAGAGATCGCAGAGGAGATCCGCCAGGCGGTAAAGGACGAGCTCGGCATGACTGTGAGCATTGGTGTATCCTTCAACAAGATATTCGCCAAATTAGGCAGTGATATGAAGAAGCCCGATGCGATTACAGTCATTCGCCAGGAGGATTACAAGGACATGGTCTGGCCACTCCCGGCCTCAGATCTGCTCTATGTAGGCCGAGCCACCACAAAGAAACTGGCCAGCTATGGCATCCACACGATAGGAGCCATAGCGCAGGCCGGTCCAGAATTTCTCCAGCGTCTGTTGGGCATCAATGGCCTCGCCATCTGGCAATACGCTGCAGGACTCGACCATTCAAGGGTTATGCCGCTGGACTACCAAGTGCCGGTCAAAAGTATCGGTCACGGTATTACCTGTACAGCGGATCTGCTCAACGAGGAAGAGGTGTGGCGAGTCATGCTGGAGTTGGCACAGGATATCGGGCATCGACTGCGAGTACATAAGCTGGCAGCGACCGGCGTCCAAATCGCAGTTCGGAGCAACGAGCTGTCCTGGCGACAGTATCAGGCTCCGCTTCCATACTCATCCCAAAGCCCTATGGAGATCGCCTGCCTTGGGCGAGAACTCTTCCGCAAGCGGCATGTTTGGACTGCCCCCGTTCGGTCCATCACAATTCGAGCTATCAATCTGGTGCCGCAGGATCGTCCCATGCAGGCAAGCCTGTTCTATGATCTGCAGCGTGCAATGCGTCGAGAGAGGCTGGACGATACGGTGGATGAGATCCGTCGCCGGTTTGGAAGCAAGGCTATATACTCAGCCGCCTGCATGGGCGACCTGAAGATGCCCGGACAAGGAACGCATGAAGTAATTATGCCATCAATCATGTACCAGTAAAGCGAGGTGTTCCAATGGTGGTACTCTCACGCAGGAATCTGGAGTGCCTATCCAGGCGAATCCTCTCTGATTACCTGACACAACAGGAAAACCGGTTAGAGTGCATCGACCCAGTCGACTTTGCCGACAAGATGTGCGGTATTCGATTCGAATTCATTCGGATGGAACTGGCCAGCAATGTGCTGGGACTCACTGCGTTTGGCGATGTGGATATCACAATCCCCTGTGAAAACGCTCCGCCCCGCACGATACATCTGGACGGAAAAACCGCATTCATCAGTCAAGAGCTGGTGGAGTCTGGCCAAGTCGGGCGTGTCAACTTCACCCTCATGCACGAAGCCGCCCATCATTTGTTAGACCGTCTATTCCCATGTGAATACAGTCACCAACAGCCATCAATCATCTGCCGACTTGCAGACGAAAGTTGTCGCCGTCCTATCACCGACTGGGGAGAATGGCGGGTCAATGTCCTGACCTCCTGCCTCCTTCTGCCCAGAGAGCTTGTCCATATCCAAATGGAGCGGCATGGGCTGGGTGAACGGATCAGACTGCTGAATCGAGTCTTCGCCCCCAGAGAGTATGAGTGCTTTGTAAATATGGCAGATGCTCTTGGCGTTTCCAAGACGGCATTGGCTATTCGGTTAGATCAGCTTGGCCTGATTGACCGAAATGACTTTCACAACCCCTATGCGCTTGTGGACATATTTGCAGATTGATTATGGCTGCCACCCCTGGAAAGGAGCAGTTATATGTCGAGACTCAATGTTCAATTCCAAGACCCAGACTACTATGCTCAAGTTGAAGCAGAACAGCGGGAACTCGAAGCTCAATATAGTACCCACATTACCATGGCACGGATATGCCCATACTGTAAGAACAAAGTAGAGATTCTTTGCAAAGGCAATCATGGTGCAGCTTATGTGAAATGCTGTAGCTGCAAAAAGCAGGTTTTCTTCCCTCCCGTCTCTTTCCGCCTCATTTGCTGCAGATGCTGAAAAGGGAGACTACAATGATTAGTTCAGATTACGAAAAGCATCCTCTTGTATATAGAAATGGCGTACTCGGTCTTGCCGGATACGAGTGTGCAGCAGAAGAGCTGTTCTGCCTGCATGCCAATGGGGATAACAACTTCCTTCTGCATGGAATTGCAGAAAACTCCCTACTCGTGGTAGATCCGAAGCTGCCTTATGAAGAGGATAAACTAAGTGTCTTTCAGACCAATGTGCTGGTCAATGGTGCGTACCAGCCGAAGCTGTCTTTGACGCGGCTTGGTGACTGCCCCTATATGGGGCGGGTCATCATGGCCATCAATCAGTTTGCATAGGGACGAAGCTCCCAGATGCTATAACAATCGAATATACAACAAGTATGTGCCCCGGAGCCGCTTGATGCGTTGACTTCCCATGTGCCGCTTGATTTGTGACTTCTGTTTTCATTTGAGAACAGGGCTAAATCAGTGCGGTCAAATCCAGTCAACAAATCAGGTGGCTTTTTTATTCGCTCATTCGACTCCAGAAAGGAGTTAAATGAGCTTTTTTTATTGGCTGCCCTATGTGGCGAAGTATCCGTGATCTCCGAGTTTTTGGCTTTCACAAAAATTCAAAAACAAAGGAGATCACAACAATGGCATTCAAAAGAAATTCTGACTGGAGCCTGAACAAGGGCTCTGAAGACATCGTATACTCCTTCCTCGATGGTACGAGCAAGCGTTTCCGCAAAATCGACGGTCAGGTATATGTGGTCACTGAAAACGCAGTTACCTGTAAGACCACGACTATGGTGCCTACCAACGAACTCTCTGCCGAACAGTTCGACAAAATCAAGCGCTGGTCGGATAAGAACTACCAGACCGAAGACCGCTATGAAGTCCACCACAGCCGTGGTCGGGTGCCGCTCGAGCAGGTAGAAAACACCATTGAGGCATCGGTCGAAATGTTCACTGACGAGGACATCTGCACCCTCGAAAACGCCCTGCGCATTCTCAAAGCCGCAAAGCTGACGGCGACTCAACGCCGCCGCTTCGACATGTACATCAGTGGCATGACACAAGATGAGATTGCGCTGGCAGAAGGCGTCGGGAAGAAAACTGTATGGGACAGTTTGAGCCTCACAAATAAAAAAATCCAAAAAATTCGAAAAAATTTCTGACGACATACCCGTCACCCCCCCAAAAAAATGATGAAAGGTGAGGGGATATTTTTTCTCCTCTCTTGAACCTTGAAAAGTACATAGTCATTCATTAGGTACATGACATCCGGTGATGTGCGAAAGCACGAGCCACAGCAGCAGGTGCGCCAGGACTCCCACAGTGGGACGAGCGATAAAACCGGCTGCGAGAGCGAGTTGCCCTCGCTTGGCCATGACAGCCGGATCGATAATGCTACTCCCGTCTGGTAAGCTTCACAGCGTTGGGCGGCTCTGTCAGAACGACAGTTGGGGTTAAACTCCCGTGAGGTGATTTCGCAAATCACCGCCTAATGACTTCCTAATACATTCGGGGTGTCGAGGACAAAAGGAATGTAAGTAATACACCAAAACGATTCTCGTGGAGGTGTCTGCTCTTGCAGGCACCTCCACGATTCCTATCTTTCTGCCTTGATGGAAGCGTTTGAATATCGAGTGTTTCCATCAGCGCAGAGAGAACAACAACCTATCAATTTGGAGGTGCTCATCTATGAGAGAGTTTAGCAAAATCATTATCTATGACAACGAAGGGCAGCAGACCGATTCTGAATACAGATACCTTGCCAGCCTGGATTTCAAACACATGGGTATCAGCTATCTGCGCAGCGGCTGGGAGGAAGCCAAAGCTGTTACCCTTTCCGAAGAGGACTTCGATGATCTGGCCGTATACCTGTTCGAGACGCTGAACGGAGTCCTGAAGGAACAGGCCAATTATCGCTGTGAGTTCCGCGACCGAAGCTCCTACATGGAGTGGTGCCGCAAATCGCCCTTTGCGGAACGTGATGTGTCCTGGTCTGTTCTCTGCGAACTGAAATATGGCCGCAGAGTTCTCTTCCTCTGCACCAACGGCGGCCCTGTTCCTGCCGAACTGGATGAACTGGAGAAAATGCTTCAGGGCTTCCTGCAAATCGACTGAGAAATGAGGTAATCACATGACGATGGATCATGAAACCCGGCAGCGGTATATGAATGAGATTGCACTGTGCCTGCGTGGTGCTGGTTACTCTGTGACTGCAAATCCAGATAGCACCTTGGAAGTCAGCTATGATGACCACCCACTCTGCAGTGTGCCGAATCCCGGAGGTATCTCATGGAAAGCAGGCGCACTCTCTTCTGCCAAAATGGAAGAGGCCAAGGACAGAGCCTACGAAATTGTACGTCAGACGACCGAGTACATGCGTAACTATGATCAGGGACAGCCTCTGAAGCTTCCTTCCCTGGACAAACCAGTCAGAATCATGGCCGACTACAATGGTACACTGCTGGCAGCAACCGAAAGCAAGCTGGGCTTGCAGTTCGTTACCTGGGATTGGGACTTCGACCGGCGAGGTGTCTCTCACGGCCACTACTTTGGTGGCAATTATACGGATGCAAAACAGGACTTTGCCACCCGCTCGGGAATGATACCCGAAAACAGGCTGTTCACGCCAGAGCAGACCTTGGAAATCTATCGGTGCTGCGCAACCGTCATGGAAGGCGATTATGACCTGACCTACGATACAGAGAAGACACTCAGCGATATCAAGAGGCAGATCCAAAACGCCATGCCAGATGTCGAGGAACAGATCACAGCAAAAAATCAGGAGCTGGAATGCCCAGAGCAAGATACCGCTCCGGAGATGACGATGTAAGCAATGCTTGCCCCAAGGCGTGACCCTTTTGCGGAAGTTCGGGTCACGCCTTTTCCATTTGAAAGGAGTAAACCATGCCAAGGTATTTCATGCAAAACACAGCCCTCGCCTTTTACGAGCGAGAGATGACTTCTATTCCAGGCTTTGGTCTGCGGCGTATCCGCCAAGATGCTCTCGATAATCCGACCACCGCAATGTTTCAGATGCGGGATTACCGCTTCCCCGAATGTGAAGGCACTTTCGTCGGCACTCTTGTCGATAAGCATTGGAACGGCAGAAACGGTCTGAACTGCTTCTTCGATACCGAAGACGGTCATCCAGTCAAGCTCTGCGCTTGGATCAACTATGAGCGCGGTACCGGCTGTTATCCTCAGTATTCCGATATCGACATCACTTCGTTGCCTATTGGAAGCGTTCTGCGAGTGAAGTTCCGCACTACCAAAAGCGGGAAAACCAAATGGCTGGAAGCTGAGATTCTTACTCCGGCCAAACCGTAGTAAGTAAAACAGAAAGGGTGAAATGAATGACCAAAACAGCAAGACTGAGCAATCCTGCTCATCCTGAGTACGGTGAGGCAACTATCCCATTCCCCATACCTCCTGATGAGTATGCGCATGTCATCGAAATGATGGAACAACTGGAAATTGGCCATGTCCTCGACAGGGACTGCAAAGTCCAGGATATGACGGACTGGCCTCCCGTCCTCGACCGGCTCTGTGGCCAGTGCATCAACATCGATGAGCTGGACTACCTCGCCAAGCGGCTGGAGAGCTTCGATAAGAATGAGCTGGCACAGTTCCAGGGGACCGTGTTTGAACACGATCTCCATGACATGACTGACCTCATCAACCAGACCTTCTGCTGTCAGGAAGCAACGGTCGTGACAGACTTCTCGGATCTGGAGCGCATCGGGAAACGGCACTACCTGACACTGCACGGTGGATGCCCTTCGGCTGAACTCGACAATGTGGATGGTGTAGAAACCGCCTATCTGTTGCTCGATGGTGGCGGCGGCAAGGTGACGCCCTTCGGAGTTGTGTTTGACAACATGATGCAAATGGAGAAGCTCTATGACGGAGTCTACTTCCCCGACTACTCGTACACCACCCCTCAGTTGCTCGTGGAGATGATCACACCGGACAAGCCCGGCAAATCCACATGGCTCAATCTGCCCATGCCGGAGCAGCAGCTCGACAGACTCATTGCCCGTGGCAATGCCCAGGACTTCAATTATGACCTGACAAATTATCAGCTCCCGCCCTGTGTAATGGATGTGGTAGAGTTTCGCCCGAGCAGTGTCTATGCGCTGAACGACCTTTGCGCTGCGATGTCTGTGCTGGATCAGAGGGAGTTCTTCAAGCTGGAATCTGTCATCGACTTCTCTCAGCCCGAAAGCCCTGAACAGCTCACACAGCTCATCCGCAACCTTGACCTCTTCGACTATGTTCCCGATGTCAAAGGAACGGAAGAGTTAGGACGCTACATGATTCAGGAGTCCGGCCACTTCGACTATGACGAGAATCTGGACGAGTTCTACGACTACAAGGCGTATGGAATGCAGAAGATGCACAGCGAAGACGGCTGCTTCGTAGTAGGCGGTTATATCGCATACCGTGGCACTCTCACCCTGGATGAACTCATGGACGGAGATCCCGCAGAACAGTATCAGAAAGAACAAGGTATGGATATGGGAGGGATGACATGATCCAACTTATCTTAGGTCGGGGCGACAGCCCCAGGGCGGTGTCGCTCTATCTGCCCAATACCTCTGCCGAAATCGAAAAGACCTTTGCGG
>JBJDYH010000196.1:0-2648 GCA_051867135.1 Faecousia sp.
CGTGATTACCTGAATACTACCAGCGCAGCGTTCATTTGCTTTTTTATACAATGAACTGGTCAGCTCAAAAAATTCTTCCGGTAATTGACACCGAAGAATTCGGCCGGTTCGACCATCTGGTCAGCAGGGATGTCCTTGAAGCAGTCGCCAGTCCAGATGTTCATGACACAAGGCTGGCCCAGCTCTTCCGCCAAATACTAGGAAATACGGATACAAGCCTTGCCATGGTCGATCCAGAACTTGCGGATTTTGGGATCGGGAGAGGACAGGGTCAGGCTATTGGCCTTGGGGTGGGAGAAGAAGGTGGAGTTAAAGTCACAGCCCAGACCCCGCTCCTTGCAGAAGTCCACCTATTTCTGAAAATACTTCGGCTCCAGCCAGTCCCGGTCTGCCCACTCGCCATCCTCGAAAATGGCATAGCTGGCGTGCAGGTTCATCTTCTTGGTGCCAGGGCAGAGCTTCAAAACCTGATCGATGTCCGCCATCAGCTCATCAGGCGTTCTGGCCCTGCCGGGATAGTTGCCGGTGGTCTGGATACCTCCGGTGAGGGGCTTGGTGGGGGCGGTGTCAAAGCCCCGGACATCGTCACCCTGTCAGCAATGCAGGGCAACGGGCACGGCCTTCAGTTTTGCGATCGCCGCGTCGGTGTCAATGCCCAGATCAGCGTATTTTGCTTTTGCTTCCGTGCAGCTCATTTGTCTGCCTCCATTTGGATTTTTAGATTGACCAAGGCGGTGGCCTCGATGGGTAAGGCGATGACTTGCTTGCCGGTGGCTTCCTCGGTCAGGCGATTTAGGAAGGCGTTCTTTGCACCGCCACCCACGATGTACAGCTTATCATATTGAAAACCAGTATTCCTTGCCTTTTATTGTTTTCTCCCAAATATAGTACGAATTTTACCCAAATCCGCCTTTGGCGTTCGATCCGTATGCAACAAACCATTGACTTCCTGCTGAACATCGGTAAGTTGTGTATAACAATAACCTTGGAATTTTGTTGTCAAAATTCCATCCACCAGTTCCTCCAAGCGCCGCAAGAGTTCTTCTTCATCCTTCGCACCTGCGCCATAGCCCCATCCATTACCACACTGATCTCCCACATACGCAATTCCACCAAATTCTGTAAACAAGATTGGCTGTCCCTGATAACGATGACCATCGGCAAACAATGCCTTTCCCTGCGGATACATGCCATCATAACCATGATTATACTTATCCGGAAACTCGATTGCATTCTTAACGACATAATCGTGGACAGAAACGACATCACTTTCATTCAAGTTTTCAAATCCATCGTTTGTTGAGATAAATCTCGTACTATCTAAACACCGAGTTATGTAGTACAAACTCCTCGCAAAATCCTGCTGGTTCTTATTTACTTTGATATCACGAGTTCCCCAGCTTTCGTTCAGCGGCACATAAGCAATCACACTCGTATATTTTCTTGCTTCACACACAATGTCTTGCCACTGATTTACGATAGCTGCCACTTCCTTATCGCAGAATGTGTAAGCAGAAGGCATCTCACACCATGTCAAAAAGCCAAGTTCTTCTGCATAATAGTTATAATATGGATCTTCGATTTTCTGATGCTTTCTTGCGCCGTTAAAGCCCATTGCCTTAGCCAGTTCGATATCTTTCTTGATTGCATCAGCACTCGGAGGTGTTAATCCGCTTTCAGGCCAGTAGCCTTGATCCAGCACAAGTCTCTGATACAGCGGGGCATTATTCAGCTTGATTTGCCCGTTTTCAATACTGATCTTGCGCATACCGATCCGTGTATGCGCTTCGTCACACACAATTCCGTCCTCCATCAGTTTAAAATCGACATAAACCAGATTGGGACATTCCGGCGACCACCGTATCGCGCGGAAGTCAAAAGCTTCTGTCTGCAAATTTACAGTAAATCTCGTCTGTCTTCCGCTCATCGAAATATTCTGCTTTCGAATAACCTTTCCATTTACTGTCGCAGTGATTTCAATTTCGTCGGCTTTACCATACAGACTTTCAACGAATCCATAAATCAACTGATTATCCACATCCGATTGCAAGTCATAGTGCGAAATGCAATCACTCGCAAAGAACTCAAGCCAAACACTTTGCCAAATTCCTGAGTTTCCATGATAGAAACAACTAAACTGCTCTCCTGTCCAGCTCTGCTTTCCTCGCGGTATTGCTGTCTCCTGCGGATCTTTGCAATACACTACGATTGTATTCTCTCCGCCATTTAAATAGGCTGAAATATCTACGTAAAACGGCGTAAAACCACCTTCGTGCGTAATTACGCTGTGATCATTGACCCAGACCGTACATTCATAATCCACTGCATTGAAGCAAAGCAGCGCCCGCTTTCCAATATTCCTTTCGCTAACAAGAAAACCACGCCGGTAAACCATATGCTCATGGACCGACTGATCGTTGATTCCACTAGCCTCCCACTGATAAGAAAAGGGAACATTGATTTTCATATTCAACGGCATTTGCAAATCCCGCGGTTTTTCTTTAACAAAATCAAACTCCCACTCGCCATTCAAACTTTGCCAACTGTCCCGTCTAAACTGTGGTCTAGGATATTCATTTCTTTGATATTTCATGGAGCATCTCCAATCTTTCCATTTATTTTTCTTTTGTGGCGCTTTGCCATTCAGG
>JBJDYH010000197.1:0-2641 GCA_051867135.1 Faecousia sp.
CTCAATCGCCCCCTACATTCACCCAATTCACAATCTGCTAAATTCCAATTTATCGCTGCGCTGAGGAAAGCGTTCAGCATATATTTTATTATAGTATGGAAGCGGGGAAAATGCAAGCAAGGGGGCAGCGGATTGTTTTCCTACCGGAATTGTGGTATACTGATGAAAACAAGGAGGAAGGATTATGGAACTTGAAATACTGAACAGGCAAAGCACTTACTATCCTCAGGCGCTGGAGCTGTATCTGGGCGCGTTCCCAAGGGAGGAGCGGCGGGACAAAGAGAAAATGCTGGTAAAAAGCCCTGCTTTTCGCCCCGGCGTGGTAACGGAAAACGGAGAGTTTTGCGGCATTCTCTTTTACTGGGAGGGGGAGGACTTCCTCTTTTTGGAGCATTTTGCCATGGCGCCCTATCTTCGCAACAAAGGGCTGGGGGCAAAGGCGCTGGAAAAGCTGAAAGAGCAAGGCAAGAAAATCGTGCTGGAAATCGAGCTGCCGGCAAGCGATTTGACCCGGCGCAGAAAGGGCTTTTACGAAAGAAACGGCTTTTTGGAAAACCCGTGGCATCATGTTCAGGCGAAGTACCGCTTAGAGGACGAGGACTTGCCCCTTATGCTGCTGTCTTACCCGGAGATGCTTACCGAAGAGGCGTGGCAGGGCTTTGAGGAATTTTTGCGGGAAAATGTAGCCGTGCGTCCTATGCCGTAGGGAGCGCATTCATGCGCTCCGCAGTCTGCCGAAAAAGGTGGTCGTAGGGGCCGATGCCCACATCGGCCCTTTGTAAAATATTACGAATTTGCCCAAATTTATCAATAAAACGGGAGTTTTTACTGCGGGGCGATGTAGGCATCGCCCCCTACAATCCCGAATTTCCGGGTTTGTCGACACGCTGGGAACGCATTCATGCGCTCCGCTTGACCGCGGTTGCGACAGCGCAGTGCATGAATACATTCCCTACATCCCCATCGTCAGGATTGGAAAGCGTCGAACAGGCTGTTTTTCTGCCGAAAAAAGGAAAGAAACAGTTTACATTTTGAATAAAATATGGTAAAGTGTATTTGGTGGAAGCTGGGCTAACCGGCACCACTTTTTGTGCTGTAATATCCTTGGGGATAAAAAATATGAACTTGGAGGGTTCTTATGCTATTGGCCAATGTTGTAGAAAAAGGGCATCTCAGCATCGCCGAAGCAGGCGTTACCGCGCTGCTGGGCTATGCGGTGGTCTTTATGGGCCTGATTGCTCTGATGATTGTAGTTACCTTGCTGGGCAAGGCATTTACCGTGAAGAAAAAGAAAGAAACTGCCGCTCCCGCGGCGGCTGCCCCGGAAACTGCTGCTCCCGCCGCGGTTGCTGATCAGCCTGTCGCCCCCGGTACTGCCGGTGAGCTGAAGCTCCACGATGTTCCCCCCAAGACCGCTGCCATGCTTATGGCGATTGTTGCGGAAGAGACCGGCAAGCCTTTGAACGAGCTGCGGTTTACATCAATTAAGGAGGTTAAGTAAGATGAATATTGGTCAGACTTTGCTGAACCTCTGGAACGATTCCGGCTTTGCCGCCCTGGCCGTGGGGGACAACTGGAAGAACGCGGTGATGATCGTCATTGCCTGCGTGCTGCTGTACTTAGGTATTGTGAAAAAATTCGAGCCGCTGCTGCTTTGCGGCATCGCGTTCGGCTGCCTGCTTTCCAACCTGCCCATGGGCGGGCTGTACCATCAGGAGCTGTGGGATGCCTTTATGGATGAGGGCAGCCAGTTTTATCACAGCTACGGCCAGATTATGAGAAACGGCGGCCTGCTGGATATTTTCTACATCGGCGTAAAAACCAGCCTGTACCCCTGCCTGATTTTTATGGGCGTTGGCGCTATGACGGACTTTGGCCCCCTGCTGTCTAACCCCAAGAGCCTGCTGCTGGGCGCTGCTGCCCAGCTTGGCGTGTTCGCCGCTTTCTTTGGCGCGATTTGCATGGGCTTTACCGGCCCCGAGGCTGCTTCCATCGGCATCATCGGCGGCGCCGACGGCCCCACCGCCATTTTCCTGACCTCCAAGCTGGCTCCCCATCTGCTGGGCGCTATCGCCGTGGCGGCTTACTCCTACATGGCTTTGATTCCCATGATTCAGCCCCCCATCATGCGTGCTTTGACCACCAAGGAGCAGCGCAAGATCAAGATGGTGCAGACCCGTACCGTCTCCAAGGCTGAAAAGATCATCTTCCCCATTATCGTTACCGTGTTCGTAGCCCTGCTGTTGCCGGATACCGCCGCTCTGATCGGCTGCCTGATGCTGGGCAACCTGATGAAGGAGACCGGCGTGACCGACCGCCTCAGCGATACCATGCAGAACGCTCTGATGAACATTGTTACCATCCTGCTGTCCACCTCCGTGGGCGCTACCATGGTAGGTGCCAGCTTCCTCACCCGCCAGACTCTGGCGATTGTTGCGCTGGGCGTTGTGGCCTTCGGTTTGTCCACCGCCGGCGGCCTGATTGCCGGTCAGGTTATGTGCAGACTGTCCAAGGGCAAGATCAACCCCCTGATTGGCTCCGCCGGTGTTTCCGCCGTGCCTATGGCTGCCCGTGTGGCCCAGGTGGAAGGCCAGAAGGCCAACCCCTCCAACTTCCTGCTGATGCACGCCATGGGCCCCAA
>JBJDYH010000198.1:0-2636 GCA_051867135.1 Faecousia sp.
GCGGCTTGGAGCTGTTATTGGAGTTTCTGTTCTTCTTTTCCAGAAGTGCAGCAATAGTGGCGTTCAGCTTCTCGATTGTTTCCGCTTGTGACGAGATAGTGTGAGCCATATCGTCGATGAGGGACTGCATTTCATCCAGCTTGCGCAACAGCTCCTGAACAATCCCGGCCTCCATTTGACACACCACCTTGTTACAATTTCTTGTGATTATTATAACAAAAGTGCGAGAATAATGCAATTGTGCGTTCTTTTTCGATTCGTTATTATGACAATATCCCTAAAATCTGTTTCGGAGAAATCCAGATTTTACGCCTCTGGAGCCAATAGCGCATCGCAAAATATATAAAAACAGATTCATGCAACGCCCATTGGAAGATTTTAGAACCGCCGTTGTGTATTTCTACAAAATTTTCACGGGGTGCTGAATAGATACTGTTTAAGTTTGAACAGATCCTTGTGCCGGTCTATATCCGGCAGCAGATGGAAAACCTGGTTGCAGAAAACGCCGAACTGCGTAAGCAGGTTGCTGAGCAGGCCGACGCTCTGATTGAACTGGCTGGTATTTATGAGGAGGCGATTGATAATGGCTAAGATCTACGCAAGAAAGATTCACGAAGGTGCTATTAACGAGAAGACCGGTGAAGCTTGGAAGCTGGAAGATGTTCCTATGAGATGGCGTGACGCTACCGCCAGGGAACTGGAGAAGTACGGCGACATCGTTAATGCAGAGATGTAAAAAAAATAGGCAGGACGAAATTGTCCAATGTCAGTAAGTTAAGCTGACGAATCCTCCTACCCTCAGAAATGAGATGGTAGGAGGATTTTTTTCGTAATAATTCAAAACAGGGCTTGACAAAAGCATCCTTTTGTGCGGCCATTTTGCTAACTGCGGTTAGCAAAATGGCCCTTGTAGTTAGAAGTGTGTTCCGACACACCAAACTACAAGGAGGATTCTTTATGAAACCTGTTGAAGTAAAACAAGCTCTTAACGACACAATTCAGGCCATGAGTGAGTGTAAATGGTTTTTCTCAGTACGTCCCGGGAAGGATAACACAAGAAACAGAAAGTTTCCCTTCCACAAAGTAATTTCAGCCATTTTGGCTTTCCGGGGTGGAACGCTTAACCGGGAGATTATGGACTTCTTTGGATTGGACCCTTCCATCGGCACATCTTCCGCTTTCATACAGCGCAGAGCGAAGATTCTCCCGGAAGCATTTGAATGCCTGTTTCAGCATTTCACAGCAAAAGTAGATGAAGATTCAAGGTTTCGTGGTCTTCGTCTTCTTGCAGTTGATGGCTCTGATTTGCAGATTGCTGCAAATCCAAATGACCCCGACTCATACTTCCCCGGAGCAAACGGGCAGAAAGCGTACAACTTACTACACTTAAACGCCATGTATGACTTGCTGCAGTGCATCTATCTGGATGCAATACTCCAGAAGAGAAGAAACTGTAATGAATCCTCAGCGTTAACAGATATGGTGGATCGCTCCAATATTGAAAAAGTGCTGCTGCTTGCCGATAGAGGTTATGAATCCTACAACAACCTGGCTCATATTCAGGAAAAGGGATGGTATTTCCTCATTCGAATTAAGGACAACACCAACGGGATTACTTCAGGTCTCGATTTGCCCGACACAATGGAATACGATATTCCATTCCACCTTAATTTG
Organism: Faecousia sp.; assembly: GCA_051867135.1. Classification (GTDB taxonomy): domain Bacteria; phylum Bacillota; class Clostridia; order Oscillospirales; family Oscillospiraceae; genus Faecousia. Next base: position 1,675 of record JBJDYH010000198.1, read on the forward strand.
ACAAGGAAGCAAACCAACAGTACAAAGCAGCTATGTAAAGACCGTAATCATTACAAATTTTTGCCTTCCAATACTCATTTTGACTACCTGCCGCCAACATCCAAAAGAAACGATCCCGCTGTTTTCTATTCATTGCATTTCAGAATTGTTCGCTTCCAAATTTCCGATACGATGTGCGAAACCATTATTACCAATCTGGATTCGGATTTATTTCCTTTGGCTGATATTAAACGGCTTTATGCCATGCGCTGGGGAATCGAAACTTCTTTCCGTGCCCTGAAGCATACTCTCGGTTTGCTTCATCTGCACGCAAAAAAGGTGGAGTTCGTGCACCAGGAAGTCTTTGCAAAGCTTACGATGTACAACTTCTGTGAGATGATTACCCGATCCGTAGTCATTCAACAAAAGCAGAGAAAATACGCATCGGTAAAGTGATAACGATACACGCGAAATGGGACCTATAAAGGGCTTGGTGATTGGTCACGTCCAGTCCGGTAAAACCGCAAATATGGAAGCCCTAATGGCTATGGCTGCAGATCATGGCTGGAATATGTTTATTGTTCTGTCTGGCACCATCGAGAATCTGCGGCTACAGACACTCAAGCGTATGCAGAAAGACTTGAATCAGGAAGGCAATTTGATCTGGAGAGGAGTAGAACATCCGTCAAAAAAGTCCCAGTATGGCGAACGCGCTCAGGACTTGCATTTTGAGCCGAATTCTCAAAGCAGATACTTTACTGTCTGCCTGAAAAATGCGGGCCGTCTGAAAAAACTGATTGATTGGATTCACGCCGACAAAGCCTCACATGATCTTATGAAAATCTTAGTTATCGATGATGAGGCGGATCAGGCTAGTATAAGCAATACTGCTGTTGAATATAAAAAAGCTCAGAAAGAACGTAAAGGAATGAACCCGATGGAACAGTCTTATGATGTATATATCAGTTTCTTCCGCGACCTGG
>JBJDYH010000199.1:0-11575 GCA_051867135.1 Faecousia sp.
CCGTGTTTGCGGCATTGCCGTAGGAGCCGAGATAGGTGGCGTTTGCAATGAAAATCTGGTCCACAATGTTGTAAAGGGCTGCCACCAGCAGGGAGATCACGCAGGGAACCGCATATTTCCTCATGAGGGTTCCAATGGGCGTGGTCTCCAAAAATGTGTTTGCTTTCTGTTCCATAACTACCTCCTGAACACAAAAAAATCGTGCATGTCCCTTTGAAGCTGGATTTACGCCAAAAGAGCCACACACTTACACAACGATATATACAAAAAACGGGCGGCAGTAACTGGATTTACGCAATTACTGCCACTCGTTCCTGGGTATTTTACATCATTTTTTAGTGAAAAATCAAGAGAGAAGTGAATTTGCCCCGTAAAACCCCGTAAAAACAAGCAAATGCCCGCATTTCTGGCTATCAGGACAGCTAAATTACTACGATTTTACTACTCCTGAATGAGCCTTGGTACGGTACAATGCCATGAAATGCGAAGATACGGACGGCGGGAATCTTTTCATAAGTCCTACATAGAAGCCTGTTGGTGATAAACTGGCGGGCTTTTTTGCTGTCCAAAATCGCACATTTGTAGGTGTCCCCAAGTGGCAGTACAATGAAAGTGAAAAAGGAGGCGTGACCCATGAGAAAGCAAACATTCTACCTGTATCTGAATGACACCGAGCAACGTATTGTTCTGCAGAGCCTTGTTCGGTTAAAGAACCGGCTGATTCAGGAAGGCCGCTATACCGACATCGTGGATGAAGTCATCGTGAAGCTGCTGGAGGCACCGAGGAAAAAGGTAGCCGTCTGACCTTATACAATTACATACATATTTAGCCAGAGCCGCTTATTCCGTAACAAGAATAGGCGGTTTTTTACATAGCCGCTCATTGCCATGAGTGGCTAAATTCATATCAAGAAGGAGGAACCCATTATGGCAAAAACAAAAGTCATTGCCGTAGCCAATCAAAAGGGCGGCGTCGGGAAAAGCACCACGGTGTATAACCTGGGTGCCGGACTTACGATGAACGGCAAAAAAGTTCTGCTGGTGGATGTAGACCCCCAGGGGGACCTGACCAAAATGCTGGGTCACAGAAAGCCCCATGAGATGCCGCTGACTCTGGGCAATGTTATGAACGACATTGTATCCGGTGTCAGTATCAAAGAACACACAGAGATTCTGCATCATTATGAGGGCTTTGATTTTGTCCCCGGCAACCGTACCCTGTCCGCTGTGGAGGTGGGGCTGGTCAATGCCATGTGCCGGGAAACGGTGCTGCGCCAGTATGTAGAAAGTGTCAAGAAAGACTATGACTATGTGCTGCTTGACTGCCGCCCGTCCCTCGGTATGCTGGTCATCAACGCATTGTCTGCCTCAGATTATGTGCTCATCCCCGTACAGGCGGACTATCTGGCCGCAGAGGACATGACGGAGCTTATCGGCACCGTAGAGAGCATCCGCAGGCAAATTAACCCCCAGCTGAAAATCGGCGGCGTATTTCTAACCATGGCCAACGAAACCAACTTCCGCAAGGATATTGTCAATTCTGTCCGGGAGAATTTCGGAAAGCGATTGCCGGTGATGCAGACGGTCATTCCGTCCACCGTCCGTCTGGCAGAGATCAGCACAGCAGACAAGAGTATTTTCAGGCATGAACCCAAAGGCCGTGCGGCAGATGCCTACCGGAGTCTCGTAAAGGAGGTGCAGGACATTGGCGAAAAACAGCGTTTCAAGTCTGCTGACCTCAGTAGATAGTCTTTTTACCACTCAGGCCGAGCGCGACGAAGCCAAACGGGAAAGCATTCGGAAGATTCAGCTATCAGAAATCAGCGACTTTCCCAAGCACCCGTTCAAGGTGCGGCAGGATGAGAGCATGATGGAGCTGGTGGAGAGCGTAAAAACCTATGGCGTTCTGGTTCCTGGCCTTGTGCGTCCTAAAGAGGGCGGCGGCTATGAAATGGTAGCCGGACACCGGCGCAAACTTGCAAGCCAGCTTGCAGGGCAGGCAGAAATGGATTGTATCGTCCGTGACCTGACAGATGATGAAGCCACGATCATCATGGTGGACTCGAATCTCCAACGAGAACAACTCCTGCCGTCAGAGAAAGCATTTGCTTATAAGATGAAGCTGGATGCGATGCGCAGACAGGCTGGTAGACCCAGCAAAGAAAATAGTGTCCCACCGGGACACCATTCTTTAGTGGGTAAATCACGAGAATTATTGGCAGAAAACTCTCCTGACAGCAACACACAAATCCAGCGATATATCCGCCTGACCTACCTTATTCCCGAACTGCTGGAACTGGTGGATAATTCCGTTCTGAAAGAAAAAGGGCAAATGCAGATCGCCATGCGGCCTGCGGTGGAGCTTTCCTACCTGCCGGACGCAGGTCAGCGCAGCCTTCTGGAAACCATGGAACTGGAGGACTGCACCCCATCCCATGCACAGGCCATTAAAATGCGGGAGTTTGCCAAGGCCGGGAAGCTAACCCCGGAGGTGATCCTGTCCATTTTGCAGGAAGAAAAGCCCAATCAGGTGGAGCAATTTAAGATACCCAAAGAGCGTATTTCTAAATTCTTCGCACCGGGGACGCCCGTGCAGAAAATGGAGGATACCATCGTGAAAGCATTGGAGATGTACCGCAAGCGACAGCGGGACATGGAACGATAATGGACTACCAAGGGGTCAATGTACCCTTTTGACGGAGCCGGGAATGGATTGCGCTTTGACGGTTCCCCCTCTCCACACCTCACCCCCTCCTTACTACCTGTACTATCTGAAAAAGAGATATTAAGGGCTATCCCGGATTTCTCTTTCAGTCAGTAAATTCAAGAAAGGACAACAAAAACATGAAAATCAAAAAGCTATTCAAGAGGGCCGCAGCCGCACTTATGGCTGTGGTCTCAGTTTTATCCCTGTTGCCGGCCACCGCCTTTGCCGCAACAGGAAGTGTGGGAACGATTTCGTTCAACTACACCCATGACGCAGGCGGAAACACCATGCGCTACAATTCCAGTGCCGTTATCAACGGCTATACCGCAGGCGGCACCGGAAATCCCAAGTACCGGATGTATGTAGACGGAGCCACGGCCTTTTGCATCCAGCCCGGTGTGCCTCTGAAAACCGGCAACCAACTGACCGCTAATTCCTCTGACACATGGAATGCTCTTTCAGACAGTCAAAAGAAAGCGGTTGGCCTTGCGCTGCTGTACGGCTATCAGGGAAACCGGGATGCCCTCAGTGGCAGTGACGATGAAAAATGGCTGGCCACCCAGACTCTTGTGTGGGAGTTTGTCATTGGAGATCGGAATGCCAGCGGTTCCTACCGCCAGACTGGGACTACGGCCTATTCCCTGCACTTCGGTTCCAACTATGCCAACAGCGGTGCGGCGGCTGTTTATGACCAGATCGTATCTCTGCTCACCAAACACAACACTGTGCCCAGCTTCATGAATGGCTCCACGAAAGAGTTGGAATACAAGGATGGGAAATATGTGCTGACCCTGACGGATTCCAACGGTGTGCTGTCCGATTATAGCATTTCCTCATCAGACCGCAGCGTATCCGTTTCCAAGTCGGGCAACACCCTGACTCTTTCTTCGGAAAGTGCTTTCTCCGGTTCTGTACGCATTACCGCAACGAGAAATAACATCCCCGTGGTCAGCGAAAGTGCAAGGCTCATTGCTTACGGCGATCCCAGCCTGCAGGATGTGGTCATCGGTGTGGAAAATGCCGAACCGGTAACGACCTGGCTGGATGTGATAACGCCTACCGGGGCTATATCTCTGAAAAAGACCTCTGAGGACGGCGTTGTGGAGGGGCTCACCTTCACCGTGTCCGGCAACGGCATCAACCAGACGGTGAAAACCAATGCGGCTGGTGAGCTTCTTGTGGACGGTCTGGTTCCTGGTGTTTATACCGTCACGGAGCAGAGCTATGACCGCTATGAACCCCAAAGCACCCAGCGTGTGACTGTGGTAGGAGGCCGTACCTCAACCGTGACCTTTAACAATATCCTCAAGCGCGGAGATCTGGCGGTCTATAAAAATTCCGAGGATGCTATGAATGAGGGCATCACCTTCCACCTCTACGGCACTTCTCTTTCCGGCCTGCCGGTGGATGAATATGCCGTAACCGACAGTGACGGGATCGCCTGCTTCGGAAATGTCCTCATCGGCTCCGGCTATACTCTGGAGGAAGTGGACACAGCGGTGAAATATGTGGTTCCTGACAGCCAGACAGCCGCCATCGAATGGGACAGCGTGACCAACAAGAGCTTCACCAATATCCTGAAAAAGTGGAGTGCTACTGTAACCAAGTCAGACAGCATGACCGGCGCCGCCCAGGGAGATGCTTCTCTGGCAGGTGCAGTCTACGGTGTGTATAAGGGCGACCAGCTTATGGACACCTACACCACGGACAGCAACGGTCAGTTTACTACCGGGTACTATGTCTGCGGCGATGACTGGAGTATCCGGGAAGTTTCTCCGTCCGAGGGCTATCTGCTGGATGCAACCTCCTACCATGTGGGCGCGGAAGCAAAGAACTATACCGTAGAGCTGAACAGCACCGCTCTGGATGTGGTAGAAACCGTGAAGATGGGCAGCATCGCCATTATCAAGCACACGGACAACGGCGATACCCAGATCGAAACGCCGGAGGAAGGTGCCGAGTTTGCGGTCTACCTTAAATCCGCTGGCAGCTATGACGCCGCAAAAGATAGTGAGCGTGACTATTTGACCTGTGACGAAAACGGCTTTGCCCAGACAAAGGAAATGCCTTACGGTGTGTATACGGTGCATCAGGTATCCGGCTGGGAGGGCCGTGAGCTGATGGCGGACTTTGATGTATTTATCTCTGAAAACGGCGAAGTGTACCGCTACCTTATCAACAATACCAACTTTGAATCCTTTATCAAGATCGTCAAGGTGGATGCGGAAACCGGAAATGTCATTCCGTATGCGGGCGCTGCTTTCCAGCTCTACCGCCCGGACGGAACGCTCATCACCCAGACCTTCACCTACCCGGAAGTAACTACCATTGACACTTTCTACACCAACGATGAGGGATACCTGATTACACCGGAACGATTGGAGTACGGCACGGGCTATTCTCTGGTGGAGGTATCCGCACCATACGGGTATGTGCTGAACACCGAGCCTGTGTACTTTGATGTGACTGAGGACAATTCCGGTGAGGAAAACGGTGTGACCGTGGTGGAAGTTACAAAATCCAACATGGCCCAGAAAGGCGTTATCAAAATCAGCAAGAGCGGCGAAGTGTTCTCCTCTGTGGTGGTAGCCGAGGGCGTGTACCAGCCGGTGTATGCCGTTTCCGGTATGGCAGGTGCTGTTTATGAGATCACCGCCGCTGAGGATGTTTACACTTTGGACGGCACCCTGCGCTACTCTGCCGGAGAAGTGGTGGACACTGTGACTACCGACGAAACGGGCTGTGCTTCCAGCAAGGCTTTGTATCTGGGTAAATTCAACATCAAAGAAGTGACGGCGCCGACGGGTATGGTTCTGAACACCGAAGTTCACACCGCCGAGCTGGTCTATGCGGGACAGGAAGTTGAGGTCACCGAAATCTCTGCCAGCTTCCAGAATGAACGTCAGAAAGTGAATGTATCGCTTTCCAAGGTGCTGGAACAGAATCAGCAATTCGGCATTGGTATGAATGGCGAGATCACAGCTGTCACCTTTGGGCTGTATGCCGCAGAGGAATTGACTGCCGCTGACGGCAGCACCATTCCTGCAGATGGGCTGATTGAAATTCTCTCTATCAGCGCAGATGGTACGGCAACCTGCAAAACCGACCTGCCTTTTGGCAATTACTATCTGAAAGAAATGTCCGCCGACAGTCACTACCTGTTGAACGGGGAAATCTACACGTTCTCCTTTAAATACGCCGGTCAGGATACCGCTTTGGTGGAGATTCCCGTCAATGAGGGTGTAGCCATCGAAAACAAGCTGATTTACGGTGAAATCCACGGACAGAAAAAGGATGACAGCGGCAACGCTCTGGGCGGCGCTGTTATCGGCCTGTTCCGTGCAGATGCCACCGAATTTACAACCGATACTGCTATCCTGACTGTCACTTCCACCGAAGATGGCAGCTTTTCTTTTGCACAGGTGCCTTATGGAAATTGGGTAGTGCATGAAATCTCCGCACCGGAAGCCTTTGTGCTGTCCGATGAGCGCTATCCTGTGACCATTGGTGAAAACGGTGCTGTGGTGGAAATCGAGATCGTGAACACCAAAATTCGCGGTACGGTGCAGCTTACCAAGGTGGATAAGGATTACCCGGATAACAAACTGACCGGGGCTGCCTTTGAAGTCTACCGTGACAGCAACGGCAACAAAAAGCTGGATTCCGAGGATGAGAAGATCGGCACCATGGAGGAAGTCAGCACCGGCGTATATGAGTTGGCGGATCTCAACTACGGCGGTTATTTCGTAAAGGAGCAGAAAGCACCGGAGGGCTTCTATCTGGATGAAAACGCCTATTATTTTGAGATCACGGAGCATGGCAAGACCATTGTCGTGGAGAATGAAGCCGGTAAGGGTTTCGTGAACCAGGGACAGGTTGGAAGCCTGAAAATCATCAAGACATCTTCGGATAAGAAGGTGGAGGGCTTCTCCTTCCGCATCACCGGTCCAAACGGTTATGAAAAGGTGTTCACCACGGATAAGAACGGCGAGATTATCATTGAGGGTCTGCGCACCGGCGATTATCTGGTGAGCGAGGTCAATGACAAGGTATCTGAGGGCTATGTACTGCCTGCGGACAAGAAATGCACCGTTTTTGAGGGTGCTACCACCAAGGTGGAGATGCACAATGAGCTTCGTGACACACCGAAAACCGGGGACGAAAGCAACCCGGCTCTGTGGTACGCCATGATGGGCATTGCCGCTGTGGGAGCTGTTACCTGCGGCGTTTTTGCGATCCGAAACAAGAAAAAGAAAGGGGGACGCTAAATCATGGAATTGAAAACCGGCATTGCGATTGGTCTGGTCGTGTTCATTCTGGGCGTGCTGGTCTTTTTGAAGATTCGCTCCAAGAAGTGATGACCGGGGGCGGCTGAAACGCCGCCCTCTTTACATATCGAAAAAGGAAGGAGCAAAGTTTATGCGAGAACGATATGAAAAGCGGTTATTCCGTCTGTTTGAAGAAGCCGGTTATTCTCCCATCCGTATCCTGACCATTACCCCGGAGGAAATGGTGGAGATCCCCGGTATCACCGTCCCCAATATCCGGGCGGTGCTGTATGTGCAGAACAAGGTGCTTGCCGATAAGCACCATATCCGGACTGGCCAGAGGCTGAAAGAATTGCTGGCCAAGGCAGAAAGCGAGGTGTGAGCAATGATTGACGAAGAATTTGAGTATCTGGAACAGGACGAACCGGATTATCCTCCACAGGAACCGGAAAAGCGCATGGCAGGTGACTATGCGATCATCCAGTCTTTTCTCATTGGCGATAAAGAGATCGTCATGGGAGAAAACCAAAATGCCGCCAAGGGTGAACGGTATATGTGCGCTTTTTGTGATAGAAATGAGATTTTCGCTTTGCACACCGAAGTGATGGTCAGCGATGATTTCTGTGAGATTGCCAAGCTGTATGCAGACCGTCTGGGGGAACAGGCGGAGAAAACCCGTATTGACCTGCTGACGCCGAAAATCCAGGGCATCCAAAATGAGCCGCTGACGCAGGAGCAATGCACAACCATTTCCTATGCAGATGATCTGAGAAACAGAATTGTGGTCATTAAGCCGGAGGTGCTGCGCCGGGAATACCGCAGGGCTACCCATCAGATCAAGCTGTGCATCGGCGGCTTTGGGGCTTCTCCTAACAGCCGAGGCTCCGCCTGCTTCTGCGTGGACCTGTATTCCGGGAAAACCAGCCGCTATGAGCGCATGGATGTGATGGGAACCCTGACGGAAGAACAGCTTCCCAAATGGGCCGTTTATGGTTTGGAGAATTATAGACAGGAACAGCGGCAAAAGAAAGCAAGCGCAAAGGGGGAACGCTGAAATGAGTGAACGAAGCAACTGCGGCTATACCATCGTCCAGTCCCTTATGATTGGAGACTGCAAGTTTGTTCTGGGGCATAACCCGGAAGCGCCTAATCCGTATGTGACATGGAAATGCAGCAATGGGGATTATTACTTCTGGGGTCATTATTCCAATGACCGCATGGCTGCTGACCGTGACCTGCTGACCCGCGCCGGTCAGGAGCTGGAGCGACTGGAGCAGCGTATAGGGCGGACACAGAAAAATAAGGAAAAGGAGCGTGAGTGATGATGGAACCTTTCTACTCCCCGTGGGGAGAAATCCAGCACTGTCAGGTACTGGCACCCCATGTATTCTCTGTATCCACCGCCAGTCACGGCGGCATCATGGTCAACGCAAGAGTGGCAAAGACCATTTTTTCCAGAGAATCACTGAAATGTGCCTTTCATGAGGGCGGCTTTTATTGCTTTGAAGAAGATTGCGCCGCTCCGGTTGCCCTACGGGAGCTTATGGACAGAGGGCTGTATTCTGCTCCGGTCAATGAATACTGGAAACCGGGTGCGTATGAAAAATGTATCAATGACAGTGTACAGCGCTATTATCCCGACTACTGGCAGGCTCGTCAGGATGGGAAAACACCGCCTGCGGTGCAGGCAAAACAGACGAAGGAGGCAGAACGATAATGGATATGACACTTAGACCCATGCTCCCGGCTGAGCGGAACTACTGCTATTCCCAAAGCCAGCAGATTTCCATGCAGACCGGTCTTATCGGCTATCTCAGAGCCGATATGGGCAGCAACGGCAAGGGCTTTTTCAGTACATGGAATGATTTTCGGGCAGACTTGAAAAGCGAGGATTTCAAGCTGGAATTTGATGATATTATCAACAATCTGCGGAAAGAAGGGAATTTCCTGCATGACCGCAGCACCCTTTTCCAATGCTGCTACCGGACACCGGACAGCAGTTTCCGCAATGACCGAAACGAGTATGGCTTCCGCGTGGATACCGACCACTATTCCTATATGATGCGCCTGAACCCCAATAAGGGTGAATATAACCTGTACTGCTATTGCTATGTACGGCAATGGCTGGACCGGCACCTGCACCACGCAGAGAAAGGCATCCGGTTCATTACCCCGGATTATAAAGAAATCTTCCGTATTCAGGATGGCGATAAGGTGCGGATTACTCTGTCTACGGATGAAACGCTGGACCGGGTGTGCCGGTATATTGATGACTACCATGTGGAAGTTGGGCGAAATCTTTACCACATCTGCGAATTTTCCGAGCGCATGGTGCAATGCGGCAATACGGTGATTCCCCTGCGTTCCTCCCTGCCGGAGAAATGCTTTTCTGTCCTGCCGTCCACGGGAGAACTGATTTATCTTAGCCGGGGCGAAAAGGGTTATCAGCCCTCGAAAGTATCGTTTGCCGGAGAAGAAGGCCGCAGCTATGCGGACCACATGAACCAAAACAGCGGCGTGAGCAAAGCGCAGGAAGCCGCTATGCTGGCCGGTTCCATGTTCGGCTGGGAAAAACCAGCCGCCGACCCGAAGAATTATGATGAAAATGGAATCCCCATTCTACCCAAACAGAAAGACAGAGGTGACGCACGATGAAACAGGAACTGAGAACCATCTGGGCAAGGCTGGGTGTTTCTATCCATGCGACCCAGGCAGAAATGGATACGCTCATGTGCGGCAGCGCCCAGAACAAAGCTGCCGTCCTTTCTAAAATCTTTTCCGAGGGGCGTGTGGAGATCGACGGCGACAGCTATATCCCAGACAATGTAATTGAGGAATATAACCTGAAACATGGCACCAATTACAGCCGTATGGAAACCGATCTGGAAACCGGGCGGCTTGACGGCAAGGCCATCCGTACCGGTTCCGGTTTTCTGATGCGCCAAAAGAATCGAGGTGATGCCCGATGAGTGAGGACAGACACATTATCTGGAGCAACTACGACCTGGATTATGAGGACTGGCGGGCGGATCTGGAGGCCGAATACCCGGATCTGTCAGAGGAGGAACGTATCGCCCTGATGTATGAACTGAACAATGACTATCTGGACGATGAGCGCCTGAATCTGAGCATCCAGCTTCCCCAGCCCATTTTGATGATTGCGGATATTGGCCGCTGGGATGGGCGGTATTCCGGCTATGGCGAGATCAAAAGCGGCAAGATCAGCGACTGCCTCTATTCCAATCTGGACTATGCCACATGGTATGTGGATAAGCTGGGTGATTTGCGGTGCGACGCCGTTCACCATGACGGCACCAACCACTACCTCTACCGGGTGTATAAGCCCGGTGTCAGGGAATCCCAGATCGAGCTTCTGAAAGACAAACTGTACGAGGGCAAGGCCACCCGTGCAGATATTACAAGAGTGACCCGCAGGCTTGGCGATGACATTGCCAAAGTCTACGGGTTTTCTATTCCCAAACAGCGGCAGGCCGCCGCAATTTCACGATAAGGAGGAAAACACCGGATGGCGAGAAAATATGAGATCATTACGGAGCTGTACCAGCGGACGATCACCGGACTGGCAGCACCGCAGGAATGGCAGCGCTTTCTGACCACAGCCTGCCGCAACTTCCGCCTGCCCTTTGACGAGCAGGTGCTTTTATTTGCCCAGCGCCCGGAGGCTACCGCTGTCCTGACGATTGACGGGCCGAATGGCTGGAATCAGCGTTTTGGGCGTTGGGTCAACCGGGGCGCAACGGGTATCGCTGTATTTGACGGCGAATATAACGGACGCTCCCGGCTGAAATATTACTTTGATATATCCGACACCCATCCCAGCCGCTTTGCAAGACGGGTTCCTATCTGGACCATGCAGCCGGAGTATGAACCGGAAGTCATTGAAGCGCTGGAAAACAGCTTTGGAGAGCTTTCTGAAAAAGAAGATCTGGCGTCGGCGCTGCTCTCTGCGGCGAAAAACGCCGTGGAGGACAATATGCCGGATTATCTGGCGGAACTGCGGTATTACAAGGAAAACAGCTTTCTGGAGGAACTGGACGATCTGAACCTGGAAGTCACCTACCGCAATGCCCTTCAAAACAGCATCGGGTATATGCTGCTGGTACGCTGCGGTATTGATCCCAGCATATATTTCACAGACGATGATTTCCGTTGTGTGACAGATTTCAGTACACCCCAGACCTTAAACGCATTGGGTACGGCCACCGGGGATATTTCCCAGATGTGCCTGTCTGCCATTTCCCGAACCGTGCTGCCCCTGCAGCGCAATCCTCATAAAGTAAATCGCACATTTGCGGATGTGCCCAAAACCGAGTATCCTAATGTCAGAACAGAAACACCAACTACGGAAAGGAGCAACGAACATGAACGGACTGACATACACGATGCAGGGCGATTACAACCTGCCCAACCTCCTGCCGCCCCAGGATGCGGAAGTGACTCTTGGGAAGTACGCATTGATGCGCCGCAGATTTCTGAAACAGAACCGCAGGATCACCTACACGAATCTGCTGACATCGGGCAAGCTGAATCAGCACCTGATGGAGATCGAGCAGACAGCGAAAACCCGGATCGAGCAGAT
>JBJDYH010000200.1:0-2620 GCA_051867135.1 Faecousia sp.
CTATTGAATGAAAAAGAGCCTGCTTCACCATTTGGTAATGGGAAGCAGGCTCTGCACTTTATGTGTCGGGCTCATTTGCTCAGCACCATTTTCAGTTGTACGACATCCACCCGAATTTCCTTCTTGCACTTAGGGCAATAGAGCGGAAACTTTACAAGGACAGTATCTTCATAGACTTTCGTCCGTGTTTTCCCTCCGCAAATCGGGCAATGAATCCAGACAGAATTTCTTCGATTATCGCTCACTTTTCACACCTCCGATGACGGATTAGCTCTGCGTTGAACGTCTGGCTCTTACCCATTTTGTAGTATATCCCATTACGCTTAAGTACCATCTTCTGGAAATAAAGGTTCTTTCAGTGGTTTCGTCCGTCTGTCTCCCGCCATGGCCATACCTCGCATGGATAACGTTGGCTACCACCGTGCTAATACTGATGACGAGGCCATGGTTTCCGCTACCGACACGATTCACAGAGGTCGGCGTGGCCACCGATCCTTTCGCGCAGTTGTTGCTTAGGCACACGTCTGCTGAATGTGTTCTTCAACCTGATTGGGAATCTCGATTTCCTGTTCCAGAGTCTTTTCCAGTACCAGTTCTGTCAGGTTATCCTCCTCTATAATTACACAGTCCGGCTTCGCCGCCGCCTCTAAGGGCACGCAGCACCCCTGCCAACAGTTTTTTCATACATTTGTTCCTTTCCAAAAATATATTTTTGCTCGCTTCTATTTTATATCCATGAGTCCTTTCATTTTCGACAACCAGCTTTACTTGTCTATGATATTGTGCCGTTTCCAAAACAAGGGGTCGGTTCTTTTGTCTTGATCCAAAGTGCCCCAGCGCTATACTGACAGCATCGGGGGTGGTCTTTTTGTTTAGAGCTACATATAAAAACGAGACAGAAGAACCGTCCCCTTGTCTTCCTTGTCTTTAGTCTCAGATGGGATATCGGGAGCGACTTGCAAGTGCGAGTCGTATTCCCTTTTGCTTGAGCTTTGAACGTATTAAGTTGACTTGTATGATCAAAATAGGTTCTGCAAATAATCCCTCAACTGTTCATCGTTTTTTACAGAGTACCCAACTTTACCGCCTATTTGAACTCGGCCTTTATACACGCAGATAGCGTCAGAGAGATTACCATCTTTGTCTTCTGCTCGAACGGCGTATAGATAACCTACAGAAAGTTCATCGTCTTGGCTCAGAATAGATACATCATTCAAGAGTGATTTTATTTTATTAACATCCGAAGGTGTTTCCAAACGCACCTGCTCTCCGGTGCTTCCGTTGGTGACGATGTAGGAGATCCCTTCCATCTGCAAAGCAGCGGATAATGTTTCTGATTCGCTCACTACTGCATCCTCTTTTTCGGTTAAGCTCACAGTATCTTCCTTTACATCCTCTTTCGCGGAGTCATCAACGCTTTCGGCAGAAATATTTTCTGGTTCACTCGTTGCTGCATCCTCTTTTTCGGTCAGGCTCACAGTAGCTTCCTTTACATAGTTATCTGCGCTTCCGGTGGCAATGTTTTCCGAATTTGTTTCAGAGATAATTTTTTCCTCGCTCGTAGTGCAACTAACTAAATTTAGCAAAGTTATGAAACTACAGAGCAACAACAGCATTTTTTTCACTTTTGGTTCCTCCCAACATACGTTTACTCAATAACACGAAGTATATTTCTAAATACGGACGCAAATTATAAATCTATTGCTTCACCCCTTTTCTACATAACTATTGCGATTCAAGTTCTCGCTTAGGTACAGACCGACTACTGGGAGTGCATTCAGGCAAGGATGCTTAGCATTGAATAAATTTTTCAACTAACGGAACCGACAGAACTGCAATAGAATTCGACGTATGCCAGTTTGTTTGAAAAAGTTGCACCCGCAATTTTCAGCGTTCCTGAAACAGTGATACAGTAGGTTCTGCCTGCATCGATCAAGCTGCTCTCATAGCCAGTCTGAGTCCAGGTTCCAGTTGTTCCGCTGATTTTAGATGTGATGGAATCAATGGAACTGAAAATCTGGCGCTTATAAGTCTCGCTGTATTTTGTAGTAAAAGCTCCAGTAACTGCGATTGTGTACGTCCGGCTGTCAGCAGTGACCGAGCAGGTCTTTGTTGCAGAAACAGAACGGGCATTAGTCGCATCGCTGGTACATACAATTTTCCAACCAGCAATTGTTTCTACAAATTCGCGGAATTCCTCCGGGGTCATCCAATCCTCTTCCGCAAGTTCATCCATCGGATTTACGGAGATGTATGCATCCATTTCTTTATTGACTTCTGCCGCAATTTTCAGATACTCAGCATAGTAAGTGGCCTTAGTCTTATCGTCCAACCCAGAAGGCACGGCAGAGGCAGATACCATCAACCCCATACACAAAGACGCGACCATGGCGAGAGAAACAACTTTTTTTAACAGCTTAGATCTCGAAATTTTTCTCATTTAGATTTGCTCCAATCGTTTTTCATAGTTGGTGTACCACCTATGACTCTGCATAGGTGAGCGAATGACTGGCGTACTCATAGGTGCTGTATCCACAGTCGGAACAGGTCGCTGTGCGCCGATGTTGGGTGGAGCTGTAATTGCTCCATGCGCCGTAGGTGAAGTTGTGGCTTTCATAGG
>JBJDYH010000201.1:0-11548 GCA_051867135.1 Faecousia sp.
GTCTGTTGCCAATTCATTTCCATTCTTCCTTTCAAAACCTACCGTGTTTTTTTCCAACCCTTTTTTCGCAAAAGCAGGAACAGAATCAGCAGCGGCAACAAGATCACCACAAGGATCCACCAGGGGAAGCCGTAAGCGGACGGCGTTTCAGGTTCACCTACTGGTGCCGTCGTCCATCCGGCAAACAACGTCAGATTTCCACTGACCGTGTCATTATCAAAATCCCACGGTTCCGTTCTGTCCAGATCCTTGTACCAAGCATCGAACACATACCCCTCCCGGGTAGGGTCATCCGGTCTTTCAATCTTTTCCCCATAGGGAACAATCTGGTCAGGCACCTTGCTGCCTCCGTTACTATTAAAACTTACTGTGCATTCTGTGGACAGCAGAATGGTCAGTTCATTGGCAGTGCATGCAAAGCTTCCACTTCCGTCCTTGGTAGAAACCAGATAGTCCTGATTTGTGATCTTCGTCACACCGGAGGTGGCGATAACCTTTAGCTGGAAGCTGCCCACCAGAGTATCAGGCTCCCATGTTTCACCACCGGCAGTTGACAGGAAATTCATATAGAACTCCCGATAGTTATCCCGCATCCCAATGTCTGTGGACGCAATTCCTTCGCGCAGCATAACGCTGCCTTCCACCAGTTCAAAAAAATCGCTGTCATAGCGAATCTCATCCTGCATCGCATACATGGTATACGAATCTGTCCCATCCGTGCGCTTCAACCGCAGGACTACAGTGATGATATCACCTGTCTTTACCTGCTTTGATTCGCCGCTATCCACAGACAGTTCAAAACGAAAAGCCGGTTCCTCAGCCGCAAATGCTGTAGTAGACAGCATACCGGTCAAAAGAATCAATACCAGAATCAGAGACAAACATTTTTTCATATTTCCATACCCCTTTCAGGAAATTACAACTGCGCATATCGCGTTATGCGTACTTGTCATTCTCTGAAAATGGGAAGGCTCCCCACCCCATCGCGCGCAGGGTGGGGAGCCCGTCCTCCCCAGCAACAGAGGGGAGGGACTATGACTGATTCATCGCATCAGCGGAAAACCATAATTATCCGAGCAGATAATTGATGATCGCCTGTGCGTCCGCAACATTGATCTTCGCATCAAAGTTGACATCGGCCCGGAGGAACTTTTCCATGGTCACATCATCAGTGAATGCAGTGTAATGTGCGTTGTACATGTTATACACGAGTTGCGCATCGTTTGCGTCAACCTTCTCAGACATGTTCACGTCCATACCATAGTCGATTTCAGTTGCGGTCTCATTGATGATTGCCAGATCGTCCGCAGTTACGATGGGCATTTCATCAGAGGAAATCACCAGATAGCAGTAGGCACCGTATTTTTCAGACCAGAGCATCTTCTCTCCCTGATAAGTGTAAGTACTGCCCTCCAGCTTATCGGACTTCACACGAATCAGCCACATCTTGGCCTCGTTGATGGTCAGATAGTCGGTTACTTCCACATTCTCCAACTTAGCAGCCTTATTGACGGTAATGGTAATGGTGTCGCCGGCCTTGATATCATTGCCGCTGATGGTAAATACTCCGTTTTCACCTTCGACCAGTGCAAGTTCCACATCGCCGTTCTTAGCAGTTACAGTGTAGTCGTACTTCTCATCCATGGCGACAGTGAAAGAATAATCCGTGCCGGGAGTTGCGGTTGCCTCGTAGGTCACATCCCCGGCACCGCTGCCGTTCACAATAACAACTGCCTCAGTGGGATCGACAGACTTCTTCTCCACAGTGATCGTAATATCACTGATAATGTCTGTACCTGCAATGGTGATCACTCCATCCGTTCTCGTAAAGGGAACAGCATCACCGTTGGCGTACTGGACCGTCACCGTAAAGACGAAGCCTTCCTCAGCAGGTACCGTGAAGCTGTAGTCAGTCTTATACGTTGCAGTTTCCGTTCTGTCATCCTTACCGGTCTCCTTGATCGTAACGGTGAAGGACTTGGGGGTACGACTACCGGTAATTACCAGATCAGAAGTAACGTTCTTCACAGTATAGGTACCGTCACCGTTGTCGATCACTTCCTGGTTTGCAGTCACATCTGTATAGTCGTAAAGATTGGGATCCTTAGCCTTGAAGGTATAATCCGCGCCGTCTTCCACGGTGGTTGCACCTTCAAAGATGTCCGGAAGAGTAACACTGTGCATCAGGGAAATCTGGACAGTTGCAAGCTTCGTTCCAAGCGCTGCAACACTCAGATCATTCTTTTCAGCATTTTTCTGGGTGCTGAATGCTGCATCTGTCAAAGTAATCGCAGCAGATCCCTTCGCTGTTGCCGTAAATGCAAGGGTATACGCGGTTCCCAGAGGCTGAGACTCACCATAGTCCTGCAGAACCAAAGTACCGTTTTCAACCTTCACCGTTGCACCGTTCAGGGTGGAAGCCGCCTCATTGAAGGTCAGCTTCTCAGAGTCAAAGGAAACGCGGATCTCGGCAGAGGCAAAGTTTTCATAAACTTCACTGCTTACGTTGATTGCTGCAGAAACGGTATCGCCCACATTTGCAGTCTCCGCGGCAGCTTGGAGGTTTGCGGTATAATCGCCGGATTCTGCCTGGACAGGGATCACAATATTACTGGTGATCAAGTAATGGTCGGATGCATTGGTATTCGTTGCGGCAAAGTCCAGCATCTCAACGGAGGGAGAGAAGATCATGTTATCAACCATGGATCCTTCATTCGTGGTGACAGTTCCATGGTTTGCAATCGTGCAGTCCGCAAAGACAGCATCAAAGACATCGAAAGCCTGCGTATTAAAGTCGCCTGTAATAATGAAGGGATCCTCGTCTTTTGTCAGATCGTAAATCGCCTGCAGAGGCCCCGTCACATCAGGATCGTAGTAATGCGTATTGCAGAACATCACCTGACGTCCGAAAATGTCGATGTTTGCCATAAGGAAGCCGCCAGCTTCATCTACATCCAGCAGATGTTCTGTCACATTCACGATAGGATATTTGGACAGAATGCCGTCTCCATATTCTCCCCCATCCACGGTTGTAACTGGGTAAAAATAGTAGTAATATCCGAGCAGCTCACCCAGAATCTTCATCGTATCCTGATTGAGATTTCGATTTGTATTCTTATCAACTTCCTGAAGGCCGATCAAATCTGCACCGGATTTCCGGATATCCTCCGCCAGTCCTTCCATATCATAACCGTACAGCATACCGCCCAGACGGATATTATAGGATGCGACACGGAGCTGCAGCGGATTGTTGGGGTCCTCATTGGGATCCTCGGCCGGAGGAAGCGGATCGGTGGAACCGCCTTCACCTCCGGAAGAGCCACTCTTGAATGCAGTTGCGGGAACATCCAGAATATTCTGGCCTTCCGTGTAATTCGCCGGCCACAGCAGATCTGCTTCCAGATTGTAGCCTGCGATCATGGCAACGGATTCAATGTTCATTTCATCATTGCCATTGCCAAACATAAATCCCCAGTTGGATCCCAGCAGGGCCTTTGCGGTATTGCCCTGAAGGAAGATGGTAGTATCGCCTGCGGTAGCCTTTACTCCGGTAACGCACAGATTGCGAACAGCGAAAGAAATGGTCACCCACTCGCCGTTACGGATGGCGGCCTTCACAACATCGGCCTCTTCAGCGGTGCTGCCGTTCATCAGCTGGCCCTTATCGTGAAGCCACAGACCGTTCCACTCATCGTAGCCGCCATTGGCACGAATGGCAAGGTCACCGTTGACTGCAGCCGTTCCGGTAGCATTGACGGCGGGATTAAACACCAGATACTTGCCTGCGCTGTTCAGGAACTGAACTTTCACCTGAATGATGAAATCCTCAATCTGTTTCGGGACATTGGCGCCAAAGGGAGTCACATAGACTTTTTGATTAGAGGTTACCACGTGCAAACCGTTATCGGTCATTTCCAGAGTTGTATTATCGTATGTAGCATTGCTGCCAACATAGTAGCCGACTTCATACAAAGATTTAACCGAGGTAAAATCAACATAATGAAGCACAGAACCATCCACATACTGAGTTTCTACAGAGTCAGTGAAAGACAGCTCAGGCGTCGAGGGAATCGTGCGGTCCGGATCCAGGTCGATGGTGCTGTGATCGATGTAAGCAGACTTCGGAACGTCCAGCACATTCTGCCCATCCGTATAGTCCGCAGGCCACAGCGTATCTGCTTCCAGATCATAGCCTGCGATCATCGCAACAGACTTAATGTTCATTTCATCGTTGCCGTTACCCACCATGAAGCCCCAGTTGGAACCAAGAACAGACTTAGCGGTGTTGCCCTGAAGGAAGATGGTGGTGTCTCCAGCAGTAGCCTTTACGCCAGTCACACACTGATTACGAACAGAGATAGAAACAGTCACCCACTCGCCGTTCCGGATGGCGGCCTTCACAGCATCGGCTTCTTCAGCGGTGCTGCCGTTCATCAGTTGGCCCTTATCGTGAAGCCACAGATTGTTCCACTCATCGTAGCCGCCATTGGCACGAATGGCAATGTCACCGCTGCCTGCAGCCGTTCCGGTAGCGTTGACGGCGGGATTAAACACCAGATACTTACCTGCGCTGTTCAGGAACTGAACTTTCATTTCGATGGTAAAATTTTTAATTTGCTTGGGGACCTTTGCGCCAAAGGGCGTGATATAAACTTTCTGGTCTGTATTCTTGATATGCAGACCATTTTCGGTGATCTCCAGAGTGGTATTTTCATTGGTCGCATTGGTTCCAACATAGTAACCGATCTCATCCAGAGAGCTAACCGTACTAAAATCAACATAGTGCAGCACGGAACCGTCAATGTATTCGATATCCGTAGAATCGGTATAGGACAGTTCAGGGGCGATGGGCACTGTACGTTCCGGATCGAGGGTAATCTGAACTGCATCAGCAGCAAAGATAGTCACCGGAATAGAGCAAATCACCAGAACAACTGCCAGTAAAATGGATACAAAACGTTTCATACAGTTTTTTCCTTTCTACCATACAATGTTTTGTTTTTCGCAGAACCGATATGCAGATAAAGGAATTCCATCCTGTCACACAGCGCAACAGGATGGAATCCCCTTAAACAACGTTAATGAAATGATTATTCTACGCTGTTGCGCAATTACTGGATAGAATCCAGGTAGTCCTGATATGCCTGAACATACTCAATGGAACCCAGTTTTTCCAGATTGGTGAAGTAATCATCCAACTCTTCGTCAGTCAGAGGTCTTGCGCCAGTGATGAATTTCGCAATCTCAGGCTCAGCATAGGAACGCAGAGCGGGCAGCAGGTTGGCAAGCTCAGCACTCAGTTCGGCATCCAGGTAAACGATGCCGGGGAACTTTTCGTCAGTAGCATAGGGAGTCAGAACGGTCTGCATTGCGTACTCGTAGTGCTTGTTGCCGTCAGCAGATATAACAGGATCTTTACGCAGCACAGAAGGATCTTCGTAGGCAGAGGCATCGGGCTCGCCAGCATACTGAGGAGAGGTCAGGTCTCTTGACCAGGAATCATAGCCGAAAAGGCCTGCACTCCACATGGAAATATGTTTGCACAGGTAGTCATTGGAGTTGGCGTATGCATCCTTGTTGTTTTCATAGTCTGCATAGAAGATAACACCGTTCTCATCGAAGTCGTAACCAGACACCATGCCGTACAGAATATCAGTGTCCTCAGCAGCAGGACCCTGCATGGACTTTCTGAAAACATTGTCCTGTTCGGTGCTGTAGAACGCGTCAATGAACTTTGCGGCCAACTCGGGCTCTTCGCATGCAGCACTAACAATAACACCGCCAATGCTGCCGCCGGTACTGGTGGGAATAGCAGCAGTGTCATTCCACTGGCTAGTCAGAGGAGGTGCGCACCAATACTCGGTGTAATTGGGAGTGCAGGCAAAAGGCGCCTGAGCCAGGAAACCAACACCCTCTGCGAAAATTGCATAAATAGAGTCTCTGTCCATAGTGAAGAAATCGGGATGGATCAGGCCCTCCTCATAGAGCTGGTTCATAACCTTCAGGTAATCACCGAAGGCTTCTCTGTCAGCCAGAGGCATAACAGCCTTGCCGTTTCTCAGGCAAATACCATATGCCTTTCCATTTGCACCCACATAACCCATAGCATTCAGGATATAGATGCCAGGATGCTCAGATGCGAAGGCACCACCGATGGGATATTCGCACAGGCCCTCAGCCTTAAAGGTGCGCATTGCGTCGATGAACTCATCCAGCGTGGTGGGCACTTCGAGGCCGCACTGCTCCAGCCAGTCGTAATTCATGAAGAATCTCTGATTGCCACCACGAGGAGCGGTAGAACCGATAGAGCCCAAGGACCAGACGTTACCGGCGGGAGAAGTTACCAGCGTCTTGAGCTCAGGGAATTCCTGATAGATGCCGTACAGATTGGGCATATAGGTTTCATTGATATAGGGAGCCAGATCCAGGAGCTGACCCTCCAACTCACCATAATTCAGCAGCTCAGTAGCAGAGAAGTTAGCACCGATAATAATGTCGGGCAGCTCGTTGCTGGCAAAGGCCAGGGACAGGAATTCCTGCTTATTATCAGGGGTGTAAGTAGTGACATCCAGATTGATGTTCATCTCTTCCTCGATGTAGCGATAGAACCAGGAATCCTCGGGGGCGCCGTACTCGGCAGTCTGCTCAACATAAATGGAGAGGGTCTTTTCAGTACCTTCTTTGACAATGGGGAATCCGCCGTCGGTATTGAGCCATGCCAGCTCATTGGGTTCGGCAGCTTCGGGGGTCGATTCGGACTGGGATTCGGTGGTTTCGGGGACCGATTCGGACTGGGACTCGGTACTGGGGGTTGTTTTCTCGTTTGCCTGATTGCCGCATGCTGCTAAAGAGAAGAGCATGACGACAGCCAGAACCAGAGAAAGCAGGCGTTTGGTGTTTTTCATTGTTTCCTCCTTCTGACATAAACGTCTTCTTTATATTTATCTAAAGGCAAATTACCTGCCTAAAGATTAACCCTTGACGGAGCCAACCATGACTCCCTTCACAAAGTATTTCTGCAGGAACGGGTATACAATGATCAGCGGAATGCTTGCCACGATCACGATGGAGTATTTCATACCCTGGGCCATGTTGGCACGATACACCATATTTGCCAATTCTGCGCCGCTTCCCGTAATATTGGACAAATCCAATTGATTGGCATTCAGGATATTTCTAAGTACAAGCTGCAGAGGATAATAGTCCTTTTCATAGATGTACAGAAGAGCTTTATAATAGCTGTTCCATGCACCAACACCGATATACAGAGACATAACTGCAATGATCGGCTTTGCCAGCGGTAATGCAATTGAAGTAAAAGTGCGCCACTCGCTTGCTCCATCGATGTAAGCAGCCTCGTAAAGACTCGAATGAATGTTGGTAGAGAAGTACTGTCTGCAAACGATCAGATTGTATGCGCTGACGCCAGCGCCGACAACCATGACAAGAGGATTATTCAGCAGGCCAAGTTGTTTGATCAGCAGAAACTCCGGAATCATACCACCGCTGATATACATCGGAATGAAGAAAAACACGGCAAGGATACCACGGAACGGAAGCTTCTCTTTTGACATGACATATGCAGCTGTAATTGTCAGAAACAGTCTGTACAATACCGCACCTATCGTATAAATAATGGTATTCCGGTAACCGATCCAGAGCTGTTTTTCTTTCAGGATCAGTTTGTATGCATCCAGGGTGAACTCTTTGATCCAAAGCAGAGTGTTGCCTGCAGCTACCTCTGTCGGATTAGACAGGGAGGCAATCACACAAAAATACAAGGGATATGCAACAATAAACGTAATCAGAATCACGAGCAGCGTATTCACTGAATCAAATACAGATATTCTTTTTCTTGTTCCAAGTCGTTTCACAGTCAAATCCTCTCCTTACCACAGGCCGCTGTCTGCCACTTTTTTCGACACCGTATTCGCAATCACAAGCAGAATAATGTTGATGATGCTGTTGAACAAGCCAATGGCGGTCGAATAACTGAATTCATGCATTCCAATACCTACCTCGTACACATAGGTAGAAATGACATTGGAGACTTCCAAGTTCAAAGGATTCTGCAGCAGGAATACCTTCTCAAAGCCAACAGAGAGCATTTGTCCGATCTGCAGGATGAACATAGTGACTATGGTGGGCTTCAGATGCGGCAGATATACATTACGGATAATCTGCATCCGGCTCGCTCCGTCAATCTTTGCCGCCTCAACCAATTCCGAAGAAACACCTGACAGAGTCGCAATGTAGATAATCGTGCCCCAGCCCAGTTCTGACCACACACCTGACAGTGTGTATGCCCAGGGAAACACATTCGGGTTGGCCATGAAATCAGTAGCCTGATAATTATCCCCGAATAAGATTCCACCGATGATGTTGAACAGGCCCTGACGGTTCAGGAACAGCATTGTCATGGAGCAAACCAGCACAGTTGAAATAAAGTGCGGCGCATATGTAATTGTCTGGCAAGTTTTCTTCAGCTTTCCGTCCCGCATCTCATTCAGCATGATTGCAAAAATGACAGGCACCGGAAAAAAGAGGAGGCCCATCAGGCTGAGCCGAAGCGTATTCCACAGAATCGTCCAGAAATAAGGATAATTGAAAAATCTGATAAAATGCTTTAACCCGACCCATTCGCTTTTGAAAATACCCAAGCTTGACCGGAAGTCCTTAAAGGCGATCTGAATACCATAGATCGGAATGTAGTCAAAAATGAATACTGAGATGATTGCCGGAAGGAGCATCAGATACAGCGAACGATATCTTTTTATGTCCTTCAGCAGGGTACGTGTTTGTTTACTTTTCATAAAATTGCCCTCTACCTCCTTCGTTTTCTTGCTTCAAGTTTACCAACGGCACCTTACAAAGGCAATGACACCTTTCTTGAATAATTGCTTTTATCTGAGAATGTGACCTGTTTTGGCCTCCCCCAAAATAGTAATTTCCTCAAAAAATAGCAATTAATTTATCGCATCTTTCAGTGTTCCTTTATTTATTGTATAATATAGGCAAATACAAAGTGGTTTAGTTGGCTAAGATAACAGAATGTATTCAGGCGCAAATTCTTCTCCATGGGGCAATCGGGATGTTAACGAAACGCATTTTTTCACACTATAAGCAAGATCCTGTTTCCCATTGTACGCATGATAACTGAATGCCGGAAGGAACGGTGAGCAAAATGAATGTGCGGGTGATCAAAACCGTAAAAGACCATTTGCCTATGCAGGAAGCTGTTTTGGTTTCCTGCCCCGATGTGCGTGGGAAGGAATCAAAGCTGATTTCCCTCATCCCAGAGGTTGAATATCAGGAAATCGAAGGTTTTGGCGGGGCTTTTACTGAAGCCGCAGCGGTGACACTAAAAAAGCTAAGTCACAAAAATCAAGAGAGAATATTGAGGCTGTATTTTAGTGATAGCGATGGAATCGGCTACAATGTAGGTCGTGTTCACATGAATAGCTGCGATTTTTCCGTGGGCAATTACGCCTGCGTGGAAGATCATGATGAAACGCTTGACAGTTTCAACATTGATAGAGATCGTCAGGCCGTGATTTCAATGATCAAGGGTGCTATGGAGTATGGTGATTTGCAGCTCATTATGGCTCCCTGGAGTCCTCCTGCCTATATGAAAACAAACGGAGAGATGAATCACGGCGGCAAACTGAAACCGGAGTATCGGGAACTTTGGGCCATGTGTTATGTAAAGTTCATTGAGGCTTACCGGGAAGAGGGTATCAGCCTTTGGGGTGTGTCGGTTCAGAACGAACCGAAGGCAACTCAAACATGGGATTCCTGCATCTACACGGCTGAGGAAGAACGGGACTTTGTCAAAAACCATCTCGGTAAGAAGATGGAAGATCTGGGCGTAAAATTGCTCTTTTGGGATCACAACAAAGAACGAATCATGGAGCGAGGCATGGTCATGCTGTCTGATGAGGATGCCGCCAAATATATCTATGGACTGGCCTTTCATTGGTACAGCGGTGACCATTTCGAACAGTTGGATATGTTCAATCGGAAATATCCGGATAAACGACTGGTTTTCACCGAAGGCTGCTATGAATACAGCATTGGACAGATGGACACCTATAAGATCGGTGAAAAATACGCCCATGACATGATTGGTAACTTCAACAACTCCTGCAATATGTTCTGTGACTGGAATCTGCTTCTGAATGAACAGGGTGGTCCGAATCATGTCGGCAACTTCTGCGACGCGCCAATTATGGCAGACACAGAAAAGGATGAGATATACATCCATGAATCTTACTATTATATTGGCCATTTCAGCAAGTTTGTACAGAAGGGCGCTAAAAGAATTGGAAGCAGCAAATGGACTAAGGATTTGGAAACCGTAGCATTCAGAAATCCGGACGGAAGCATTGTATCTATTGTGTTGAACCAGTCAGATACCGACATCCCATTTCATTTCCGTTTGAACGGTGAGCTGGTTGAATCGATGGCGGAAGCTCATTCTATCGCCACATATATTTTTACCTGATTTCAAGGATAATCAGGATTCTCCTTTCCATCTCTTCTGCCGTATTGTATACTATAGGCAGCTGTATGGAATGAGCATCAGTGGGATATGTTCATTTGAACGATGCCTGTATCCTTCCCTACCCTTGGGTGAGCACCAATTTGGATCCCCATACAGTCCAAGTAAGACTAATCCTCTCACCACTCAACCAATGTGTATAGATCGACTTCAAACAAGCAGGTGAAACAGTGATGATAGAAAGGAAAAAGAAATATCTATATAATCCGTTTTTGATTTCGTTTATTTGCTTTGCATTGATCAGCTGCCTGATCTTGAGCGCCCTGTTTCTGTTCATGCTTTATGAGCAGGATCGGGAATCCACAAAACTGTACTATCAGAACAAAGCAAAAACCATACTGAACGATTTTACGACTCAGCTGGAAGATCTGGAAGACTTTGCACAAAAGCTCACGATCAATGACAAGTATATGTATTCCACGGTCTTCAAGGAAAAGTATAACGAAAACATTTTGCTGGAGGACTTCAAGGTTTATCGTAATTTCTCCCATATGACTGAGAATATGTTCCTCTATTACGCAGGATGCAACCACGTGTTCCGAACCGAGGGGGATACGGTCTTTACAGAAGTGTTTTTCAGACACCTCTCCCAAGAAGAATCCGATGCTCTTTATACTGTTCTGAATGCTCCCGGAGATAGCACCGAAATCTATCATTTTTCCGATCAGCTCTATATCCTGATTCCATTCAAGGCAGATCCGGGTCTGAAGGCACCGAAGGCGGTACTGGGATGTGTACTGACCCACGACACTCTTGAAAACCGTTTTGAACTGGTTTCCGGCAGGTTGGAGGGTACGATTGCGCTGTACAAGGGCGATCAACTACTGTTCAGCAATGATGCCCTGACATCCAGTGAAAACGCAAAGAACGCCGTCTCGGTCAACAGCGCTGATCAGACCTTTCTTCTGCGCTACTGTCCGGAAAACGGTACCCTGCGCTCGCTGCTGCATCTTTTGAAAATTTTCCTCCTGCTGCTCGTCATCTCCA
>JBJDYH010000202.1:0-2616 GCA_051867135.1 Faecousia sp.
CAATATAGGCTTCAGAGCCTTTCGTGTTAAAAGATTCTTCTATATCTTCTGTAGGGAGAATTGTTTTTTCAAATTCTCCAAACTCTGATACATAAGAATTTTGAAAGGCTTCTTGTATTTCACTTACGAATGTGTTCTTGTCTTCAACGGTAATGATTGGCCTTAGAATTATTTTGTTCATACTTCCTTGTTCTCCTTACATTTTATAGTCCCTATCATCAAAGAAGTATGTCTTTATTCTCTGCCACCCCAATCAAATAGTTTCATAGTTGACCACTCCAAATTCCAATTTATCGCTCTGCTGAGTATAGTAAAACAGCACATTTTCTTTTAGTATAGCATCGCTGTCAACAGCCACGCCGCCCCAACCAGCAATGCGCCCCCGGCGGCCCAGATTGGGCCATAGTAATAAAGGGGCAGCCGCTTGGGCCTATGGGATGTGGAAACGATTTTCTTAGCCTCCTGCAAAAGCCGGTCTTCGCTGATTTCCGGGGCATTCTCCTTTAATAGAAAGATTGCCTGGTCAAAAATCTCCTGCCCCGCAGGCTCTACTACAATCACTTGCCGGGATATGCCTTTTACCATAGGTATCCTCTCCTTCCGGGGAGATTATATCCAAAGAAAAAGAAAGCAAACCCTCAGTTTTCTTCAAACTCTTGGGAAGCTCTGATTAAATCGGCAAGAGCTGGGGGCAGAAGATTTTGGCTCAGCCGAAAGTTCTAAAAATGGAGGAATACTTTGTGTATTTCCCATTTTTAGAACTGAACGGATGTGGCAAAAGATTCGCCCTCCAGCCGCAGACGATTTATTCAGAGTTTCCCTTGATCTTTCGGACGGTTGTATCGGCCTTTCGGCTCCCATTCCGGCAGAGGCATGCGCTGCATCGCGCCAAAAATACGCTCCTTCAGCTCCGGGTAGCGGGCGGAAAGCTCAAACACAAGCTGCTTGACCTCTTCCCGCTTGGTCGCTTTATCCACAGGACAGCGGTTTTCAATCACCGGCAGATGATTGCGCGCGGCAAAGTTGTCCACAGTACGCTCGTGAAGGTACAGCATAGGCCGAATTTGAACAATTCCCGTTCTGTCCAAATCCGTTACCGGCTGGAAGCAGCCAATACGGCCTTCAAAGAGCAGATTCATGACAAAAGTCTCCACCGCATCGTCATAATGATGTCCCAGAGCCAGCTTGTGAAAGCCCCTGTCCAAGATAGCTTGGTTCAAAGCGCCACGGCGCATTTTGGCGCAGAGGGAGCAGGGGTTGCGCTCCTTGCGATGGTCAAAAATCACCGGGGCGATTTGGGTGGGGACAATGGTATAGGGTACATTCAGGTTTTTGCAAAAGTCCGCAATGGCGCTATAGTCCATGCCAAGGCCCATATCAATGGTAATGGCCTCCAGCTCAAAAGGGGCGCTATGGTATTTGCTCAGCTCCGCAAGAAAAGTAAGCAGAGCGAGAGAGTCTTTCCCGCCGGAGACGCCCACCGCGATTTTGTCTCCGGGAGAAATCATATTGTAGTCCTCCACACAGCGGCGAACAAGACCAATTAGTTTCTGCATATTTTAGAAAACCTCCGAAAAATATGTAAAATGCAAAGTGAGCATTTGAGAGCAAATAAGAGGATTTTAGAGCATTTTGGAGCACTTGTCGGTTTTTAGAAATTTCTTCAAAAATGCTGTTGACATTTGATTTTTGATGTGGTATAAATTTCAAGCGCCCGAAAGCTATTGTACAGCTTGGGCCCTGATTTGTCAAAATATTTTAACCTATAAATCGGAGGAAAGCAAAATGTCCACTACTCTCGCCAAGAAGGAAACTGTTGAGCGCAAGTGGTATGTCATCGACGCCGCCGGTAAGCCCCTGGGCCGTACCGCCGTTGCCGCTGCCAACCTGCTGCGCGGTAAGCACAAGGTCGATTTCACCCCCAATGTTGACTGCGGTGACTTCGTAATCATCATCAACACCGATAAGGCTGTTCTCACCGGCAAGAAGTCCGAGCAGAAGGTCTACTACCGTGTGTCCGGCTGGATCGGCGGCCTGAAGGAAACCAAGGCCCGCATCATGATGGAAAACCGCAGCGACTACGCCATGGAGCACGCTGTTAAGGGTATGCTGCCCAAGAACTCCATCGGCCGCACCGCTATGACCCGTCTGCACCTGTACAAGGGCGCCGAGCACGAGCACGCTGCTCAGAAGCCCGAAGCCTGGACCCTGTAATTTGTGGAGGTAACTTAGAATGTACGAAAGCAAGAAGAAGTATTTTTACGGCACCGGCCGTCGTAAGTCCTCCGTTGCCCGTGTTCGCCTGTTCGAGAACGGCACCGGCGTTATCACCATCAACGGTCGTGATATCGACGAGTACTTTGGTCTGGACACCCTGAAGCTGATCGTTCGTCAGCCCCTGGTCACCACCGATCTGGTCGGCAAGGTTGACATTGATGTTACCGTTTCCGGCGGCGGTGTTTCCGGTCAGGCCGGCGCTATCCGTCACGGCATCTCCCGCGCTCTGCTGGCCATGAATGGCGAGGTTCGCCCCGCTCTGAAGGAAGCCGGCTTCCTGACCCGTGACCCCAGAATGAAGGAAAGAAAGAAGTACGGCTTGAAGGCCGCCCGTCGCGC
>JBJDYH010000203.1:0-2612 GCA_051867135.1 Faecousia sp.
TTGGGCCCTTCACCCTATTAGACAACATTGAAACCGGGAAGGTCACATTTATTTGAAAATTATAGCATTTCCCTGAAAAGAATCAACCGGTCAGTAGGTCTGTGGTAAACAGAGCCGCGTAGTATCCATCAGTGTCATTATTCCACAATAGCACCTGGAACGGATAAAAAGTCCCCTGTGATTTACATCTTGACGATTTACGTTTCTCCTTACAAAAGAATCGGAATTGTTGACATTTATTTCGCAGGATTTTATAATTTAATGTATGCTTATTAGTTTATCTCAGCAAATTGTAATTTGGCGAAATAACGTACACGCCATTGTAGGGGAGGATATCATCCTCCCGCGCGGTACAAGCCCTCAATCCTGTACTATGTTGGGCGAATTCGTACAAAGCTGGACAATTCACCATTCAACCAAACACGCAAAATCCATCAGGTGGCGGGAGGCTAATAGCCTCCCCTACAGTGGTCTGCACTAAAATCTGCTCTGCAAATTACAATTTGCTGAGTTAACCCGATAAGCGCAATTTAAATAAAATGAAAGAAGAATATTTCGTTGTTTTTGCTCCACTTTTTTCCAAGGAGTTTGAAATAATGCAGGATAAATATGAAGTTTTATATCGATATTTTGGATATACAGCGTTTCGCGGCGGGCAGGCGGAATTGATTGACGCGCAGCTGTCAGGCCGGGATGTGTTTGGAATCATGCCCACCGGCGGCGGAAAGAGTTTGTGCTATCAGATCCCGGCACTGATGCTGGAGGGAATCACCTTGGTGGTGTCGCCGCTCATTTCACTGATGAAAGATCAGGTTTCGTCGCTTAAAAATATGGGCGTATCCGCAGCATACGTCAATCGTTCCCTTTCCTCGGAACAGATTCGGCTTGTTCTGCGGAATATTCAGCAGCAAAAGTATAAGATCATCTATATTGCTCCGGAAAGACTTCTGACGGAAAGCTTCCTGGCGGCAATCAGCAATCTGAAAATTGCCATGGTGGCCGTGGATGAAGCCCATTGTATCTCCCAATGGGGGCAGGATTTCCGGCCCAGTTATCTGCGGATTGCGGATTTTCTGAAGCTGCTGAAAAACAGACCGGTTGTCTCTGCTTTCACGGCAACCGCCACACAGGAAGTTCGGGATGATGTGGAACGCATTCTGGGACTGCAGAATCCACTGCGGATCATCACGGGTTATGACCGGCCGAATCTGCGGTTCGAGGTCGTGCAGCCCAAGAGTAAGCCGCTGGCCTTGCTGGACTTCATTGAAGCGAGACCGGAAAAATGCGGCATCGTCTATTGCTCCACCAGAAAAGAAGTGGAAAAAGTCTGTCAAATGCTTCAAAACAAGGGCATTTCCGCAAGCAGATACCATGCAGGGCTGTCCGAGGAGGAGCGGCATGCCAACCAGGACGATTTCGTCTATGACCGCTGCAAGGTCATGGTTGCAACCAACGCCTTCGGCATGGGCATCGACAAATCCAATGCGGGATATGTCATTCACTACAACATGCCACAAAGCATCGAAAGCTACTATCAGGAAGCTGGGCGGGCCGGGCGAGATGGGGAAAACGCGGACTGCATTCTGCTCTATTCCCCGGCAGACATCCGAACGGCAAAATTCCTCATTCAGCATCCCACAGAAAACGAGGAACTCTCTGAGGAGGAACGCAGCAATATTGTAAAAAGGGAGCTAATCCGGCTGGATGCCATGATTGGCTATTGCAACACGAATCACTGCCTGCGGGGCTACATTCTGGAATACTTCGGACAAGAGCATCCGCAGCTTTGCGGCAACTGCTCCAGCTGCGAATCCACGGCAGAAGAAAGGGATATCACCGAATACGCAAAAATGATTCTCTCCTGTATCTACCGTATCCATGAGCTGCTTGGTTATTCCCTGGGGGCGACACTCGTGGTGCGTGTCCTGCACGGAAGCGGTGAAAAACGCATCAAGGAGCTGCGGCTGGATCAGCTTTCCACCTATGGTCTTATGAATCACGTCCCAAGAGCAGAAATTCGGGAGATGATTTCCGCGCTGGAAAATCAGGGCTATATCGCAGCGCATCCCGACCGCGGAGATTTGAAGCTGACAAGCAAGGCCCGGGAGGTTCTATTCCACGGAGAAAAGGTCAAAATGCTGGTGCGGAAGGAAAAACGTGAGAAGCCCAGAAAAGAAGACGCCTCTTTCAATCCAAACACAGCGGGTCTTCTGGAAGAACTGAAGGCGCTCCGCCTGACCCTGGCCAAAGAGGAAAACATGCCGGCCTACATCGTCTTTTCAAATGTCACACTGCAGGATATGGCCAAAAAGGCGCCTGTCACCATGGCGGATTTTCTTAACGTGTCAGGCGTTGGAAAATATAAAGCCGAGCGTTATGGTCAGGCGTTCATCACGACGATACAGAAATATATGGGCGGTGAATTTGATGCAGGAACATGAATCAGTCAGAATTGCCTAAAAAAATGCAAAGCAAATTTATACTTTGACAAGACACAATTGCATCTTCGTGACAGGTTATGTACCCATTGAGCTTGCGGAGATTCTGGGGAGAAGATTTACATACAAAGAGGGAAAAGCATACCAACTTTTCGGGTGGCATCATATATGGTT
>JBJDYH010000204.1:0-11535 GCA_051867135.1 Faecousia sp.
ATGGCTACCGACTATGTCACCAGCCCCGTTACCAAGCTGGGCCAGATTATCTTTGGCATCGGCTGCGGTGTACTTACCATTGTGATTCGCTGCTTCGGCAGCTTCCCCGAGGGTGTCAGCTTCGCCATTCTGGTGATGAATTGCTGCGTTGTGCTGCTGGATATGGTTGGTCGTCCCAAGAAGTTCGGCGCTCCCAAGAAGGAGGCGAGCAAATGAGCAACTTCAAACATATTGCCCGGCTGAGCATCACGCTGCTGCTCATTACCGCGATCATTGCCGGCGCTCTGGCGGGCGTAAACGCCATTACCAAAGACCGTATTGACCGGATTGCCGCCGAGAAGACCCAAAAGGCTCTGGGCAAGGTGCTCACCTTTGAAGGCGAGGCAACGCTTCTGGAAAACCACCCCGCCACCGTGGACGGCGTAGCCATTACCGCCGTATATGAGACCTCTGCCGGATATGCCGTTCAGGTAGCCCCCTCCGGCTTCGGCGGCACCATCGACATGATGGTGGGCATCGATTTTGAAGGCAAGGTTACCGGCATCTCCATCATTTCCCACTCCGAGACTGCGGGCTTGGGCGCTGTTGCCGGGTCGGATACCAGCGCAGGCGAGGCCTTCCGCAGCCAGTTTGTCGGTAAGTCCGGCGAGCTTCATGTGACCAAGGACGGCGGCGATATCGACGCGATCTCCAGCTCCACCATTACCTCCCGAGCCGTTACCAAGGGCGTAAATGCCGCCATCGGGTGCGTCAACGAACTGAAGGGAGGCCAATAACATGAAGAAACAGTTTATGGAAGGCCTGCTGACCAAAAACCCTGTTTTGGTGCAGCTTCTCGGCCTTTGCTCCACCATGGCCATTACCACCAGCTTCTTTAACGGCCTGGGTATGGGTATCAGCGTAACCATTATCCTGATGTGCTCCAATATGATGATTTCCGCTCTGCGGAAGGTCATCCCCTCCAACATCCGCATTGCCGCTTACATCGTCATTATCGCCGGCTTCGTTACCATGGTAGACCTGCTGATTCAGGCCTTCCTGCCGGATCTGGCCACCAGCCTTGGTGTGTTTATCCCCCTGATCGTGGTAAACTGCATCATTCTGGGCCGGGCGGAAGCCTTCGCTTCCAAGAACGGTGTCCTCGCTTCCGCTATGGACGGCCTGTTCCAAGGCATCGGCTATACCGTCGCTCTGATCCTCATTTGTATCGTGCGTGAGCTGCTGGGCAGCGGCACCTTCGGCGGCGGCTTGCTGAACGGCGGCGAAGGCATCCGGATCATCCCCGCCGAGTACGGCGCAAAGATTCTGACCATGCCCTTCGGCGGCTTCCTGGTGCTGGGTCTGCTGGTAGCGGCCAGCCAATGGCTGATGAAGAAGCTGGAGAAGAAAGAAAAGGAGGCTAAGAAGTAATGAACGCGTATGTACAAAGCCTGCTTGGCATCCTGCTTTCCGCCCTGCTGACGGAAAACTTCATTCTCGTAAAATTCTACGGCATCTGCCCCTTTATGGGCGTTTCCAAGAAAATCGGTACTGCCGTAGGCATGGGCGTAGCCGTTACCTTTGTTATGGCCATCGCCAGCGCCGCTGCCTGGGCTGTGAATAACTTCCTGCTGATTCCTCTGGAACTGGAATATATGCAGACCCTGGCTTTCATTCTGGTAATTGCCTCCATCGTGCAGGTGGTGGAAATGTTCCTGAAAAAGAGCGTTCCCTCCCTGTATCAGGCTTTGGGCATCTATCTGCCCCTGATTACCACCAACTGTGCCGTTCTGGGCGCAGCCCTTGTGAATGTGCAGCAGGATTACGATTTCCTGCAGAGCGTCCTGTTCGGTGTCGCCGGCGGTCTGGGCTTTACCATGGCCATTGTGCTGTTCGCCTCCGTGCGCATCAAGGTGGACAAGACCAACTGCCCCGCCTGCTTCAAGGGCTTCCCCATTGCGCTGATCTCCGCCGGTTTGATTGCTCTGGCTTTCATGGGCTTCTCCGGCCTGAAGGTCTTCTAAGGAGGTACGGAACATGACTGAGATTTTGATTGCGATCGGTGTGCTGGGCGCTCTGGGCCTGTTCTTCGGTCTGGTGCTTGCCATCGCCTCCAAGGTTTTCTATGTGGAGACCGACCCCCGGTTGGAGCAGCTCAACGAGTGCCTGCCCGGTGCCAACTGCGGCGGCTGCGGCTATGCCGGCTGCGGCGGCTACGCCGAGGCTGTGCTTAAGGGCGAAGCCGAAATCGGCAAGTGTGCCTCCGGCGGCAACGAGTGTGCCGAGAAGATGGCGGAGATTATGGGCGTAAAGGCCGAAAAGGTGACCCGCAAGGTGGCTCTGGTGCGCTGCTCCGGCTACAAGGGCGTGGACGAAACCGGCAAGCCCACCGGCGCCAAGATGAAGGGCGAATACGAGGGCATTAAGGACTGTCTGGCTGCTTCCAAGGTCGCCGGCCGCGGCCCCCTGATTTGCAAGTTCGGCTGTCTGGGCTTCGGCAACTGCGTTGCCCAATGTAAGTACGATGCCCTCTCCATTGTGGACGGCGTTGCCAAGGTGGATCAGGAGAAGTGCGTGGGCTGCATGAGCTGCGCCGCCGCCTGCCCCCGGAGCCTGATTGTGCCTGTGGAATACGGCAGACATGTGGTGATTGCCTGCGCTTCCACCGCCAAGGGTGCCGTTACCATCCGGGGCTGCTCCTCCGGCTGTATCGGCTGCGGCCTGTGCCAGAAGATTTGCCCCAACGGTGCCATTACCGTAGAGCAGAATCTGGCTACCATTGACTACAGCAAGTGTACCGGCTGCGGCATCTGCGCCACCGTCTGCCCCAAGAAGCTGATTTCCAACAGCAACGCTGTTGCCCCGGAAAGCGCTAAGTAACCATCAAAGCTTCCACCTATACCGCAAATCCCCTCTTGCGAAAACGCAAGAGGGGATTTTTTAGTCCTTTTTTCCTGTAGGGGCGGGGTTTCCCCGCCCGTTTGCCGCACCTCGTTTGCTGCGGTGGATTTTGGGGCTAAAACTGAAACCAACCGGTTTCAATAAAACTTTTTCGTCAGAAAAAATACCACTGCGCAAGCAATACCACTCAAAACTCATCATCCGGAGTTTTCAGTTTTATTGCTTCGCAGTGATATTGCGTTGCAGTTTTATTGCTTCGCAGTTTTATTCGGCTTTGCCGAGTTCGTAAGGTGCGGCTGTGCGGAAGCGCCACATGGGCCGTTCCCTACGCTCGTTATTTGGGTGCGGTGTTCGGGTTAATAAATGGCGTAAACGAGGCGGTACAATAGCTGTTTGTACCAAGGGTGTTTGCGCAGGCGGGCTTCGCAGGCGGTAAGGTAGCCGCGCATTTGGATAAGCTCCTCCCGGGCAAGGGTATGCTGGCTGAACTTGGCTTTTTGGGCCAAAGTGCGCAAATTGTCCGGGGGCTTTTCCCCTAAGAGGGCGGCCAGGCGCTCCGCTTCCCGCCAATAGCGAAGGGCGCGGCGGTTTCCCCGGTCGCTGCGCAGCCGCTGCTTACGCAGCCGCACACGCACCCACCATTGCCCCAAAATCAGACCCGCCGCAGCCATAGGCCACAGCAGATACTTCAGCCATGTCAGGTTCACAGGCTTTTTGGGGGGCGTTTGCGCTGCGGGAGCGGTGGTGCTGCCGGGGGCAGTCGCGACCGCTGTATCACCGGGGGCGGTGGTATCCCCGGGGGCGGGCTTGGTAGCCTCCGCCGTTGTCTGGCCGGGCCGGGTTTGCGCCGTATCCTCCGGGGGTGTGGTTGCCGGAGGGGTAGTTATCTCCGGGGTAGTAGCCGGGGGGGTGGTTTCCACCGGGGGAAGCTGGGGGCTGAAGGTATTGCCGGGGGTAGGGTCCAGAACCGTCCAGCCGAAGCCGGGCACATAATACTCCACCCATGCGTGGGCATTGGAGGCTGTGACCTCCACGGTCTTTTCCCGCTTTGCCTCCACGGTGTAGCCGGAAACATACCGGGCGGGGATTCCCGCGCCTCGCAGGAGCACCGTAGCAGCCGTGGCAAAATGTACACAGTAGCCGGTATCGCTGTCCTCTAAAAACCAGCGGGCGAAGTCGTCCTCCCCCTCCGGCATTTGCGGGGTATTGAGAGAATATTTGGCAGAGGCCTTCACATACGCCCCAATTTTCTGGGCTGCGGATATCACTTCCTGAGCATTTCCCCCATCTACATAACCGCCTGTCAGCTCTTGGGCCAGTTCAGCCGCCCATTGTCTAGTACCCCAGGGAAGGTAGGTATAATCGTCTTCCACCCAAATGGCAGAAGCCTGCCCCATGGCATCCGCGGACATCCTATAGTAAGTAACCTGATAGGTTTTCTCATTGTCCGAGTTCTCTACCCTGCCCCGCTGGATTTCCCGGAGCCGGGGGGTGTAATAGGGCAGATACAGCACATTATGTGCTTTTTTTGTGGTAATAATCAGAGTTTCTTCCTGCGCTTCGCCGTTAAACTTCGGCCATTGATTGCGCCCATCATCTTGGGTGCCTTTATGCCAGCTTGTGCCGTCATAATCCGCGAAGGATGCACCCCGCAGGTAGATGCGCCCACCCCGGCTGGATACTACCGTCATAACCACTTGCTTCCCCTGATTTTGGGGGCCGACATTGTCCAAAGAGACTGTGCTCGCGGTATCGACCCCATCGGAAATTGAGATATCCCCTGGGATGTCCTTGGGGGACTCCATCTGCTCAAAGCGGCCTAAAAGGGAAGAAAAGGCAGCATCCAGCTTGTCCGCAAGGTACTGCTTGTTATAGTCCTTTTGGGGGTTCAGCAGGAAAATCAGGCCCAGCACCACCGCCAGAGGCAGCGCCACTTGGGCGCTGAGGGCATTGCCCTGACTGGCCTGCCTGCGGCGAACCCCTTGGGTAAGCAGCAGCATGATCACGCCGAACAGGTACGCAAGCAAATAGACGCTGTCCGGTACGGTATCCACCAGCAGCAAGGTGCTGCCCAGAGGAAGCAGCGCCAAGGGCATGGCCGACCATACGCTGCCCCGGCGGGTAACTACCTGACAAACAGGGAAAGCAATCGCCACCGCCAGCGCCCGGAGAATTGGCATAACTGAGCCTGCGCCGGGGTGACTGCTCCAATAGAGCACCTTCCAACCGTAGCCCTCATGGTAGGCCGTGGTCAGCTCAAAAATAAGCCGCTCCGTGGAAGCTTCCAGCGGGCCGTAAAACCACCCCCACGCAAGCCCCAAAGCAATCAGAAGCGCCGACCATGGGGCAAACTTTAGCAAATTCAGGGCAGAAAGCCCTGCCGCCCAAGCGGCGCACCAAAGAGCCAGGGGGAGAAGCGCCTTGCTTTCCAGCAAGTCCATTCCCGTAGCCATTGCGCCAAGGCTTCCGAAGGTCATACAAAAGGCAATGAGGGCTGCCCAAAGGCTCTGGGTAATCCGGTCACGCTTCAAGGCTGTCACCCCCTATATGGTACTTCCAGGAAGCGGCAATAAAGTCGATCCGGGCCGTTTCCTCCGCCAAAGGCTGCTTGAGGATATTCAGCATAGCCCCGGTAATGTGTTCAGGGGCAGAAATGGCATAGCTTTTCACGCCGTCTGCGGTCAGGCAATGGATTTCATGGGGCACATCATTTTCCAGCAAATAGCGGCACACCCACAGGAGCCGGCCCAGCTTATCATCCACCATGTCCTCGCTGCCGCTCAGCTCCAGGCTCACCACCGCCTTGCCCTTGATTGGCTCCATAGGCTCCCGCAAAATCAGCTTCCCGGTCTTGGCGGTAAGCTTCCAATGGATTTGGTGCAGATTGTCTCCGGGGCGGTAGAGCCGCAGCTCGTGGTTTTCCGCGTAGCCGCCGCCGGGCTTAGGCCGAAAGGCGGAGGCCAGATACCGGGTCAAATCCGGGGGCGAAGCCATGGGTTTTTCCACAGGCTGCACATAGGTAAGGGCGCTCTCATGGTGGCGCACCTTATGGGCAAAAAGGCCCAAATAGTCATACACCTTGGCCTTTTCCGCCTGAAAATACCACGCGGCGCAGTGCCGGGTAGGAATCTCCTCCCCGCTGCGCAGGGAAAGGGTCTGCCCGGTCATATAATTGGTAGCCTTCACCCTGCCATGGAGCGTGGGATGGGGCAAATTGCATTCTCCCGCCAGGGAAACCTCCGCGCTCTGGCCCATGTTCAGCCGTTCCGGGCAGAGGATATGCAGCCGCATCCTTTTCATAGCCCGCAGGCTCACAAGCAGGCTCAGCAGGGGAAGGGCCAAAATCACCAGCAGGATCATCCAGCTTGTCCATTCCCGATAGGCCCAAAAGAATACCAGCCCGGCAACCAGCGCCGTCAGGTACAAAACTCGCCGCTCTGCCATATCAGCGCAGCTTGGGCGCAGGCACAGACTCCAGAATTTGGGTCAAAGCCTGCCCGGCGGTAACGCCCATGGCCTCGGCCTTGGGCTGCATAATCAGGCGGTGGGCCAATGTAATGGCGAATACCTCCTGCACATCCTGAGGAATGACATAGTCCCTGCCCCGCAGGCGGGCAACGGCTTTCGCCATGGAAGTCACGCTCAAAGTCGCTCTGGGGCTGCCGCCTCTGGCAATCCACTCATGACTGCGGGTGGCACCAATGAGGCTGACAATGTAGCCGATGACCTCCGGGCTGACATAAGTACGGGCTACCTCCTCCTGCATGGCAATCAGAGTCGTGCTGCTCATGAGATTCCCCAGTTCTTTCAGAGGGTCATGCCCCTGACGGTTCATAACCATAGCCGCCTCGTCCTTGGGGTCAGGGTAGCCTAAGCTCATGCGGATGGCAAAGCGGTCCATCTGGCTGTCCGGCAATAGCTGCGTGCCTGCCGCGCCGGTGGGGTTCTGGGTGGCAATGACGATAAAGGGCTGGGGGAGCTTGTGGCTTACGCCATCCACGGTCACCTGCCCCTCCTCCATGGCTTCCAGAAGGGCGGACTGGGTACGGGAGGTGGCACGGTTCAGCTCGTCCGCCAAAAACAGGTTGCACAGCACCGCGCCGGGCTGGTAGGTCAGCTCGCCGCTTTGCTGGTTCAAAATAGAGTAGCCGGTAATGTCCGAGGGCAGCACATCCGGGGTAAACTGCACACGGTTATAGCTCAGACCCAGGGTTCTGGAAAAGGCCAGAGCCATGGTGGTCTTGCCAACGCCGGGGATATCCTCCAAAAGGATATGACCCTTTGCCAGCATTGCCGCCAGCACCCACATCAGGGGGCGGTCTTTGCCCACCACTACCTTGCGAACCTGACCCAGTATCCGCTGGGCGTAGGCAACTACCAGTTGTTCATTGGATTGCATAAGAAACCTCCTTTGGGAAGGGAATGTTCGCGAAGAATACATATCGGTTTTCTTCCGGCGAGGGATAAATTGGAATTTAGCGCTGCACCAAATGGGTGATCGTAGGGGCCGATGCCCACATCGGCCCGTTGGGGTGTTATGGATTCGCCGCAGTTCCGTAGAAGCATCGTTGTGCTTTCTGCGGGGCGATGTGGGCATCGCCCCCTACATTTTCCAAACCCACACCCCTGCAAATACCAATTTATCCTTTTGCCGGAATGTGCCGATTGGCGTTTTTACCTGCTGAATGCTATTATACCCTAGAATCGCCTGTATTGCAAGTAGGGGGATTTTGTGGTATAATCGGGAAAACAGGCAGCGAGGTGTTTTGTATGTTTGAGGGCTTTTCCCCGGAAACTTTTGACTTTCTTTGGGGCATTCGCATGAATAACAACCGGGATTGGTTTACGGAGCATAAAGGGCAGTATATTTCTACCCTCTATGAGCCTATGAAGGCTCTGGGGGCAAAGCTGTATCAGGCCATTGCGGAAAGGCCCGGCCATGTGTGCAAGGTAAGCCGCATTTATAAGGATGCCCGGATGCACCCGGCGCAGCCCTATAAGGAAAGCCTGTGGATTTGTATTCGCCCGGAGGTGGAATGGTGGGGCGAGAAC
Organism: Faecousia sp.; assembly: GCA_051867135.1. Taxonomy (GTDB): domain Bacteria; phylum Bacillota; class Clostridia; order Oscillospirales; family Oscillospiraceae; genus Faecousia. The sequence goes on from JBJDYH010000204.1 coordinate 7,933, forward strand.
CCCTGCCTGTATTTTGACATTCAGCCGGAAGGCTCCAGCTACGGCTTTTTCCTCTACCATCCCCGTACCGCCACGCTGGAGGATTTCCGCCGGGATATTCAAAAGCGGCCGGAGCAGTTTCTGGCATTGGTAAAGGGCGTGGAGGAAGCCACCAACACCCCCATTACCGCCCAGCTTTACAAGCGCCCCAAGGAGACGGACAACGAGGCCCTAAAGCCCTATTTTGCCTGGAAGAGCTGCATCGGGTGTATTCGGGAGGTTGCTCCCGGGCCGGAGCTGTTCACCCCCGATATCGGAGACGAGGTTCTGGATTTCTTCCGGAAGCTGCTTCCGCTGTACGATTATTTCTGCCGTTTTCAAGTGTAAAAAAGGGGACATTCGGCAAAAAATCCGGAAATGTTCAAAAAATCGTCATTTTTTGTTTTAATTTGCTTCACAGGCCGTTCAAAACCCATTGGTAATCTAACCATAGAGAAGTTGTGCAGCCCCAAATGCACAGTCTAACCTCTCTTTTCTACCTCTCTTCTTTTTTCAAACCCCAAAGGAAATGCCGCTGCGTGATGCAGCGGCGTTTTCTTTTCCCAAAGGCTCTCCCATGATGGCGTAGGGGCGGGTCTTGACCCGCCCGTTTGCTGCGGTGGTGGATGGTAGGTTTCGGTCGAGTCAAGACTCGACCCTACAAGGGTGCTTTGCACACGCTGCCCATAGGGAGAGGCGAAAAGTGCCCCCGGAATGGTATACATTCCGGGGGCGCCATATTGGTGTTATCAAAGGGGCTTTTTGCAGGTTCTGCCGCTTACCTTACGCCGCGGGAATGGCCTGCTCCAAAGCGTCAATCAGCGTATCGGGAACGCCGGCCTTCTTCAGGTTTGCCAGAAGCTTGCTCAGATCCATGTTCTGAGCCCACCGGGCCAGTTCCGCTTCATCGGTAGCATCCACCGCGTTCTTGGGAATGGTGACCTTGCTTGCCTTGCTCTCGGAGACTTTCAGATCCATGGTGATCAGCTTGGCCTTGCCCATGAGGATGGACAGAGTCAGCTGATTCTCTCTTACTTCAATCTCGAAAGAGACATTGGCTGCCATAAAAATAGCAGCGTCATCAAGGGCGGAAGTGTTTACGGAAATCCGATACACGCCGTAGCCGGTTTCGGTGTCCACACCCTCCAGCGTCAGGGTTGCCACTTCTTCGCCATCCGCTTCTACCACATACTCGCCGGAGAGCAGGCCCTTGCTGCGCTTGCCCTCGCCGGTAACGGTCACGCTCTGGTAACCATTATCGAATTTCGCGTCAAAGTAGATGGTATCCTTCTTGGTCAGAGCCAGGTAGCCCAGCTCCATAGTCTGCTCATCATCGCTGTAGGTGACAAGTTTGTGACCCAGAATATCCGCGCCGTCGGCATAAGTAATCAACTTCAGATAGTTGCTTGCCTCAGCCTCATCCGCAAGCTGCTGCATGGTATCGATGCCCTCGTCCATAAAGTCATCGAAATCGTCCATGGTCATTTCGGGCAAGTCATAGATGCCCAGATTGGCACAAGCGTTGGTATAATCCACATAAGCCTTGGCAATCTGGCGGGCGGTTTCATTGTCCTTGGTGTACTGAAGCAGCTCCTTCACCAGCTTGGCAGCCTGCTTCTCGGTAAGGGTCACGGTAAGGGCAGTAACCTCCTGCTCGGCGTCACCCGCCTGCACAGTCACTTTCTCCTTCTCCACATCGGTCATGTAGTCAAAGAAAATGTCCACATAGCCGTCCAGCAGCTTCTGTACTTCCTTTTCGCTGGGCATATCCTTGCGAAGCTGGGCAGAAATGGCCATCATCTCTTCAAAGGGGAACGCCTCCCCCATTTGGGCCATCATTGCCTGCATATCTACCTTCAAATAGGCATCATTCAGCTCAGGGATGGCCATGTACATAACCATGTTCTTTGCATCCAGAACAGCGTCCAGCCCGGCAATCTTCTGCTTGCCCAGAGACAAATCCATAGACACCTGCGCGGCATCTTCATCGGGAGCGTTCCAATGCAGCTTCAGGCCGATTTCCTTCAGCCAATCCAGCTCCATATCCATGCCGCTTTGGGACATACCGGTTTTCATCAGATTCAGCATGGTATCGCCAAAGGTAATTTTCAGCTCGGCATCCCCCGCGGCGGCCTTGCTGCCCTGCATATAGATGCCATACAGCTTGGAGATGTCTTGGGTCAAGCCCTCCATCTGAGGCTCATGCAGATAAGCAAAATACTCACCGGGGTCATCGGGAATCTTGCCGGTAGGCTTGCGATTGCTGCCGCCGCCAAACCAGCTATTCCAGTTCAGCGCCACAACCACAATGCCCACAATCAGGGCAACGGCTGCAATGCCAAGGCCGATGAACAGACCTTTTTTCTTTTTCTTACCGGGCTTTTTTACGGCGTTTTCCGCCGTGCTCAGGGTGAAGCCGGGAACCGGCTGGCTGCTGCCCTGGGCCTGATAAGCCGGTGCCTCCTCCACAGGGGCCGTATAAACCGGGGCTTGGGGCGCAGTAGGAGCGGTATACTCCACAGCAGCGGCAGGCGCTGCAGGGGGCACAACCGCTTCTTCGGGAATGGGCGCTGCTGCGGCAGCACCGACGGCGGCTAAGACCTCTGGGCTGGGAGCGGCACCCTTCGCGGCGCACTCAGGGCAGATATAGCCTTCGCCTTCAAACTTTTTGCCACATTTTACACAAAACATAGTATCCGTTGGTGTAATGCTACACCTTCTCCTTTCTTCGGGATAATTTCATGATACCATAGTAAATTAGAAAATGCAAACCTTTTTCTGCGAAGGGTTCTTATCTGCCCCGATTTTCTTTACTCTTGCTCCCCTTCCAGAGATTTCCTTGTAAGCAGCAAAAGCTTGGTCAGCCATTCGGGAACTTTCGCGCCCAAACGCACCGCGTTTTCCAAAATGCTGCCCAGCTCCGTCAGCAGATACCAAACCAGTACCACCGGCAGCACCATTCCCGGCCAACTCAGCCCCATGCCGGGCAGCCGGGCACACAGCAGCCCCAAAACCCCATCGGCGATGGCCGCCACAATCACCGCGAAAATCATTCCGGCTTTGTGCCACAGGCCCTCTCTTGCGGTTTTCGAGCACCATGTTCCCTCTTTGCAGGCGGCTGCGGTGCCGGATATATAATCCAGCGCCATTGCCACCACCCACGCTGCCGCCGCAATGCCTTTCCAGCCCAAAAAGGCGCTGAGAGCGGAAATGAGCGCCGTCAGCCCCGCCTTCCATGCGGATAATCTTTCGTTCATAGCTTCCTCCTTTATCGGTCTGTCTTGATAATTGCTTCAAAGCCCGCTTTTTTCAGGGCTTCGGCCTGCTTTTGGGCGTTTTCCAGCTTGGAAAATGCCCCGGTTTGCACCCGGTAGAGGGTCTTTTCCACGCCAAAATACGCCGCAATCACCTTGGCCTCCTCCGCTGCCAGCCTTTGGAGGTTGGTATCCTCCAGGAGCCAGCGGGTGGCGCGGGTTTGGGTATGGAAGCTGTGCTCCAGGATGATACCCGGCGTGCCAACGGATGCCGCACCCCGGAGAACGCCGTAGTATTCGCCGTTGCTGCCTCTGCGGGTATTGATGCGGG
>JBJDYH010000205.1:0-11500 GCA_051867135.1 Faecousia sp.
AAATCAATGAAAATGCCGAAGAACTGCCTGAGAGAACGGTCAGATTTCTGGTCACACGAGATTTGAACCTCTTGACCGATGTTGAGCGTCGGTTTAAGAACGACTACGCTATCCTTGTGGATGAAAATGGCGTGGTTGAAACCTACGAATTATAAGGAGAAAAGAACATGAATACTGAGTTTGGAAAAGACTATGTGGATATGCTGAAGCTGGTAGCCTCCGATTATGAGGCGATTAGCTCTGAATTGTTCGCAATCGCCCATACCATTGAGGAGACACCCCGGCATAATCCGCACAACAAAATTTACAGTCTGATCCGCACGGCGGAAACCAACACGGTCACGCTCCGGAACCTGGGCGCACGAACCCAGTGGAGCAATATTGCCCCGTTCTATGAAGACCTGGCTACGGTGCTGGGCATCAGTGTGAAGGAATATGAAAAGTGGATCAAGATAACGGTTCCCGCAATCCTTCCCAACCGGAACAGGCGCGATAATCTGGCCTATATCACCCGCCCGCTGAGATCCAGCCTGGTTCAGTTTCAGCGAGAGCATCCGCTTGAGCGATTTCGCGATTGCGTGGTGTGCATCGTCCATCAGTATGATGAAGCAATGAGCCTGCGCCGGGTGCGAGACTACGACAACATCGAAACGAAGCGGTATCTGGATGTGATTGAGTCTGTAATGCTCACCAACGACAACGGCCTGCTTCTGACAGTCCTCCAGTCCACGGAATTGGGTGACAGGGACTGCACGGAGTTCTATCTTATGAACCCTGATAAGCTCTCCAGCTGGGCTGCGGAGCATATAAAAGCACATACCTGATTTCTGAAAAAAAGGGTCCTCAAAAAAGGTATCTATTTCAGGCTGTTTGAAAACCGGCTCCTGCCCCCTCGGTTTCCGGTATCTACTCGGAGTGAAAAAATGTCGGGGTCTTTTTGACTTGGAGCAGGGAGCGATGCTTCCTTATCCGGTTGAAGGTGAATCCGGCAGTCTCTGTCGCAGGCTCTTCGCAGCCTTACCTTTGAGGACTGCGTGGAGGTGAAATGCAATTATGATTACTGGCAAAGATGACCGAATGCTTGAACTTTTGTGGTTTGTTGGCTACTGTGTGGAGTTCCCGACGCAGCTGGCTGTTCGGATTGGCGGGCATCCGGATTGGAACCGTCATGTGATGTATCGTGCGATTGATATGGGCTATGTGGACATTGCAAGGGGCAGGTCAAGGCAGAGAATAATCCGTTCCATGCGGTTGACGCCCAAGGGCTTGGATTACATCAGTGGGAGAGACCCCAAGGCGCTGGCATATATTTTAGCGAAACAGGATGAACAACCAATGGGGCATTCTTCAACAGAGAAGATCCTGCGTCAACACTCCCTGACCATCGCATTGATGATGGCCTATAATGCCGGCGCTGAGTTCCTCCCGGATCGGAAGCCCTCGCTTATGTCCCCAACAAGTCCTCTCCGGAACAATGTTCCTTATAGCCCAGACAGTACCTACTTCTATGCAACATCGGAGATCCGCAGATCCATTCAGGAATATGATCCTGACTCTGTTGTGAAAGGTTCCCGTATTGCGGGAATCATTGTTCGAGGCCGGAACTGCTACTGCCTGTACCATACAGGCTATTCCCGGATGTTTTGGATGCGCAGCACGGAAGAGAATACCGTGGCCTCCATTGAAACCATGCTCAATGCACGCGGATTCCACTGTGAGTCCTTCAGTCAGGTGGTCATCGGCTCCAGAATGAAGGTGGCGGAGAAGATCGCCCATCACCGGGTCAATACCCAAAGCAGATACTTCACCGTTTCCGACGCTTACCAGAATTGCTTCTTCATCGTTAACAGTGCGCAGGGAGATGAACTTCTGTCCACTATCGTCAACCCAGTGAAGCGGCGTGAAGCCAACCGCAGTGCTTTGGCGGGGTACAAACCACCCGCAGTACCAACACGAGATTACGATGCCGTGACCCAAGATGGTCAGCGGCCCGTCATACTGAATTATCAATGCGATTTGCTCGCGCTCCTCAACATCAATCAGGCTCCATACGGATTCACGCAAAGTCCAATTCTTCTGTGCTATGACTATCAGGTGGATTCCGTCCAAACCATTGTCGGCCCCTTGATTGAAGTGCGGGCGATCAATGAAGGAGACACCTATGAAAAAGAAAAAGATCGTGGCAGGTGCAATTAGCCTTGCCATTCTGATCCCCCTCCTGCTCTACGGGGCGGGGATTATCGCACAACTCATCATCAATATCAACGCATGGAAAGCTGCTGGCAGCAACTATCGGGAATCTCCGGGACTTCCTTCTTTGGAGATCGGAGATGTGCTGTCCGCAGTTTTCACTTTCCCTGAAGGCCTGATTGCGGTTGGGGCAGTTATTGCCGGTGTTGCTCTACTGTGCATTTTCGGCCTCCGCCTCGGCTGGGGCAATACGGGTACATCCGACCATGACCGGAACCTCACCATATCCAAATCCGGCAGTTATGGAACGGCAGCCTTCATGGATAGTAAGGAGGCGGAGCAGTGCTTTGATATTACCACTGCAAAAAACACCGACCAGGACATCCTCGGAATGACAGAAAGCGGGAAGGTGTTCACGCTTCCGAAGAATTCGCGCCTGAACAGTAACCTTGCGATATGTGGTGCTTCCGGAACAGGTAAATCCCGATCGGTTTCCCGCAATCTGATCCTCCAGGCGGCCAAGCGGGAAGAAAGTATGATCATCACCGACTGTAAATCGGAACTGTATGAGTCCATGAGTCAGTATCTCATTGACCAAGGCTACACAGTGAAGGTCTTCAATCTGATCTCCATGGAGCATAGTGATTCCTGGAACTGCCTTGGTGAGGTCGGCACCAGTGAGCTGATGACCCAGACCTTCGCAGATATTGTCCTGAAAAGCACCAGCGGAGAAATGAAGGATGCCTTCTGGTTCAATGCGGAACTGAACCTGCTCAAGGCGCTGGTTCTCTATGTCGCGTTGGAAATGCCGCCCGACAAGAGAAACCTCGGGCAGGTATATGACCTGCTCTGCAACCAGAGTGAACGGGATCTGTCTAAGCTGATGAACAGCATCCGCAAGGAGCATACCAATCCCTACACCAACGAGGTTATGCCGCCATCGCCCGCATTTGCGCCATACGCGATCTTCATGCAGTCCAGTGAAACTGTCCGATCCAGCGTGATCATCGGCCTTGGCAGTAAGCTCCAGGTCATGCAGGCGCAGCAGGTGCGAGACATCACCTCATACAACGAAATTGATCTGGAGCTTCCGGGCAAACAGAAGTGCGCCTACTTCTGTATCGTGTCTGATCAGGATAGCACCTTTGAATTTCTCAGCTCTCTGTTCTTCAGTTTCCTATTCATCAAGCTGATCCGCTATGCAGACAGCTATTGTGAGGGCGGATGCCTGCCAACGAAAGTGAAATTCATCCTCGATGAGTTTCCCAATTGCTCTGGCAATATCCCTGACTTTGAGAAAAAGTGTTCGACAATCCGATCCAGAGGTTGCTCTGTCGCCGTGTTCTTCCAGAACATCGGCCAGATGCGTAACCGATATCCGGATGACAGGTGGCAGGAAATCATCGGTGCCTGTGACACCACTATCTTCCTGGGCTGTACGGACACGCTAACAGCGGAATGGATCAGTGACCGCATTGGTGTTGCCTCTGTGGAAGTGGAAGGCACCATGCGTGAACTGAATACCATGCACATCACCAACTACACGCCAAGTTTCCGCAGAACCAACTCCATCGGGAGGCGTCAATTGCTGACGCCGGACGAGGTGATGCGTTTAGCACCGGATGAAGAGCTTGTATTTATTCGTGGGCAGAAGGTATTCCGAGCCAAACGCTTCGATTACTCGCTCCATCCGGCATATAAAAAGCTCAGAAGCAGGAAGGCAATCCTTCATGAACCCGGCTGGAAAACCAGCCGGGTTTCTGCTTCCGAGCAGTCCCAATCCACCATTTCAGTCGGCAGCCAACCCGCTGCGGAGACTAAGCCGGCCAAAGAGCAGAAGAAACCCACTGCTCCTGCGGCAAAGCCACCCATTGGGAAGAAAGTCGATTTGAAAGACACTATGTAACGAAAGGAAGATGCGCTTATGCCTCGCAAGAAGAGCGAACCTGCCGTGGAGCCCCAGCAGATCACCAATGAGCCGCTGGATTCCATCGAGCAGAAAGCAACTGCTCCTCCCATTGTGGAAGAGCGCAGAGCCACGCGAGTTTATTCCGAAGACATCCTGGACATCACCGACCAGGAACGCGGTTTCACGCCGGAGGATACCGAGGATGTCAAATGGAACTATCTGCGTGGTGCAATGCACCGCCACCTTGTGCTCACCGGTGTTGTCAGTGGCATCGAGAACACCGAGGGAGCGAACCCGATTGTGGTCGTCAACTACGAGGGGATCAGAATTTTGATTCCCGGCCATGAGATGTTCATGGACGATTGGCCCGTCAATTCGGAACCTCCTCTGAACTTCCGCCTCCGCTTTGGCCGCATCCTCGGCGCAACGATTGATTTCATTCCCTCTGGAGTGGATATCAAGAATCGTGCTGCGGTCGGCAGCCGGCGTGAAGCACTCAAGCAGCGGCAGGCCAGGTACTATGCCTCCGGTCGTGTCAAAGAGGGCATCCGCATTGCCTGTCGAGTCATCAATGTCAGCGGACGCCGGATCATCGTGGAAGCTCTTGGCGTGGACACGGTGATCCCCGCATCGGAGCTGACTTGGGAATGGTTTGCTGATGTCAGCGACCTGTTTGCCACCGGCGACATTGTAGTAGCCAGAGTCCAGAGTGTGCTGAAGGACGAAGAGAGCGGCCAGTACAGTGTGCGGCTGTCCGTAAAGAAAGCCGTGGAGAATCCCGACCTTGCGAACCTCCGCAAGCTGGTTCCCGGCTCCAACTATTTCGGCGTCGTCACCAATGTCCAGGACCGCATGATCTACATCCGCCTTCAGGCCGGCGTCAATGCCAAAACCAAATCCTACCGCACGAAAGAGCTTCCCAGTAAGCTGGACACGGTAAGCTTCCTGGTCCGCAGTGTGGATGAAGATGTCGGTATGGCGTTTGGCGTCATTACCCGCATTATCAAGCGTCACTCCAGATTGAGGTGAATGAGATGACCAATCCCCATGCGCATACGATGCAGCATTGCAGGGAAGTCATCAAAGCGTGCCTCAATATCGTGGAAGAGCGAGGCGACACCTATGTTGCCATCCATAAGGATGAAGACACCGAGTGTGTCGTCCTCGTCTCCATGATTCGATCCTATCGGATCATGTCCGTCATCGTTGCCGATAAGATCCTCTTTGCAAAAGAGCATGAGGCGGATATGTACCGCTCAGCAAATGAACTGAACAGCGAGTCCGTAGCAGGTTGGCATACCCTGGTCCTGACCGATAGCAACAGCATCTATATGTACCGCCAGTGCATCTGGATGTCTGATACGCTCAGCCCGGATTACCTGATGGATATTCTCTGTCAGTGTATTGCTGAGTACCGATATGGTCGAGCGCGTTTGTCTCCCGGCAGCACTGCAAGCTCCGCCCAGGAGCACACTTAAATTACAGAAAGGAACCAGATTCCGATGAAAAGAACAGCAATGGCGTTGATCCTTGCTCTCACCCTGAGCCTCGGCCTGTGTGTGAGCGCAAGTGCCGCAGAATACATCCCCGATGATGTGACCTATCAGAACCTCAATGGCCAGCAGCTCGCCATCAAGGTCTTCACGCTCCTGCCCGACCAGGACCCGTCCAGTCTGGCGGAGGAGGATTTCGAGTATGATGGCTTCCTCTATTCCCACAGCAGCACGGTCAAGGAAGAGCAGACTTACAACGAGCAGAACCTGCATACCGAGACCGTGACCATTACCACCAGCACCAATAACCTGGAAGATATCCTCGCTGAACTGAAGCCCACCATCGAGTATGACGACGGCGTGGCTTCAGGCACTTTGGCACTGGATCACAGCACCATCAAGACCGAGGCAGCCGGCTATAAGAACAGCAGCTATACGGTGACGGCGACAAAAAACTACACCGGCCTCGACAGAAATGACTCCTCCTACATCGACAAAACCGTGGTGAAGAACGGCAGAACGCTGAGCCTTTCCAATGTGACTTGGAGTGTGGAGAGTACAGCCCTGGTCGGCGATGAGCTTGTCCCCGCAACCTACACCGCTGTCGCCACTTACAGCGGTACGGCATATTCCAGTGTGGCAACCGGCTATATCACCACTGCTGACTATACCGGCACCGTCACCGCATCTGGCATTTCCAGCATCAAGTACACGGTAACTTACCTGGGTACACCCATTGTGGTGGAGGAAGAACCCAGCATGGTATTGCCCATCGCTGGTCTGATTGTCCTGACCGCAGCGGGCGCTTTGTTGTTGATTGCCCTGCTCACCCGTAAGAATACAACAGTGTATGAATCTACCGGCAAGGGCAACGAATATGACAAATGCGGCAGGCTCCTCCTGCGTACCCGCAATCCGGAACTGCGAATTGACCGCTTGAAGAATGTACCCGAAGGCGTGATTGCCATCGAGGTAGATGAAAAAGCGGCAAGGAAGCTGTTTGGCAAGAAAATCAATCTCCGCTACTTTGACCAGACCTTCGACCACACGGTGGGAACCGTGAATGGTCCCTACTGGTTCAAGGTGGATGTCGGCGCTGCGCCGGCAGAGGAGAGCGCGGACCATGAGGAGGCAGCACAATGAAAAGAAAGACCATCCCTACTCTCGTGCTGACCCTGGCGCTGATGGCAAGCATGGCCGTCAGTGCCAGTGCAGCGGACTATTCCTTTACCACCGATCCCAAGCCGGACTACTACGGAAGCACGAACTATGAGGATCTGTATGACGCTGGGTACAACTACGGCGCTCTCAACCAGATCGACTACGATATCCCGGAGCTGAAGTACGGTCTCAGCCAGGAGTTCCTGGAGAGCTCGCTGAATAACCCGTACCTCAGCAGTGGTATCCAGTACGGTATCGGCGGCGGCTCCGGCACCACCATGTACCCGGAGTCCGACTTCAGCAATTCCAGTATCATCTCTGGCGGCACCATTGAGCTGCCGTATCGTCCCTATCTGACTGTTGCTGACCTGACGCAGAAAGATGGCAGCATCGGCACCGTATCCATCAAACGCATTGGCCTCAGCGCCAAAGTATATGAAGGAGCCACCGATGCTTCCATGGCGAAAGGCGCTGGCCACTATACGGGCTCCGGACTCTACGATGGCAACATCGGACTGTTCGGACATAATCGTGGCAGCCACGCATACTTCGCAAAGCTGAAGAATGCCAAAGTCGGCGACACTGTAACCTATACGACCAATCAGGGGATCAGGACTTACGAAGTGACCTTTGTTGGCACGATTGCCAGCACGGATTACTCCTACCTCAATGAGATGGGAGATAACCGGATCACCATGATCACCTGTATTGCGAACCAGCCCTCTCTGCGTCTGTGTGTGCAGGCCCAAGAGATTCACTGATAGATCATTTGGAGGTACATTATGAAGAGCATCAACAGACCCCGTAACCGCGAGAAGCGCACCAAGCCCATGCCCGCTGACGCCATCATGTCCGTCAAGATCCAAGTGCCGCGTGATGCCTATTTGCAGCTCAAGGAGCTGGAGCGGTCGAAGCGGTATTCCAAGGAAGAGATCTTCCTTTGTGGCCTCCAGACCTGTGCGGGTCAGTAATCCAATCCCTGTATCAGACAACCTTGTGGAGAGTGGCTGGAAAAAACTATTCATGAGGTGATCGTATGAAAAAGAAACTCACTTTCTTCGTCGGCCTGTTGCTCGGCATCGCACTCGTCACAACCACTGGTGCAGCGGCAAGCGCTGTCATCCAGGCAACATTAAGCAACCACCCGGTTCGAGTCAATGGTGAGTATGTGGAGATTCAGGGCTACCTGATCAACGGACACAACCACTATCAGCTTCGTGACCTCGGTGAATTGCTTGGCTTCGATGTGGAGTGGGATGCGAAGGCGCGTTGCGTCAGCATCACAACTGACGATGCAGTGGAGAAAGCGGAAGTTCACACGGACGATACCCGCTATATCCCTGCGGTCGGAGATGTGATTACTTGCAGTGACGGCTATCGGTATGAGATCAAAGATGTCAGCAAGTGGAACAGCAGTATGTTTGCTTCCGAAGAGACAGCAGCTCTGCCGAGTCCTACCTGCGACTGGAGCTTACTGCCTCAGCCTGACCTGCCCGCAGTTGAAAACCGCCACTTCACGGTCGGTGGCAAGGAGTATCTTTTCATGCGGAACCTGTATGAAACCCGTAGAATGCAGTACACCCTGTATAACGCAGTCGGTAACAACCCCCAGACATGGGTGAACGGAAAACCTGCTACTATGGCCAACGGTCAGCCCCTGGTGCGTATCAATCTCTCCATTCCGGAGGATGTGAATGCGTACAGTTTCTGGCCCTGGCGCAGTGAGCAAATTACCGAATTGTTCGACTCCTGCCCGCCCGGAGAGTATTCGATGGAGGCGTGGGATGTCTACTGTGACGGTGCTTTCCGCTATACCGAGTATTACATCCATGTCAAATGACAATTGAATACTGCAATCCCCATGAGAAGCAGTGTGCTGAAAAATGCGCACTGCTTCTTTTTCATCCCTATCAGCCCATGGGCGATGCAATTGCATCCCCCGAAGTTCAAACTATGGAGGTTCAAATCCAATGAAAAAACGAGTAGTATCCATGCTCCTCGCGGTTATCATGCTGCTTGGAATGTTCCCCGGTGTCGCCTCCGCTGCCGGCTCGGTGGAGGAAGCTCTGGGTGAGGTGGACATCTATAACGGTGGCTACCCTCTGAGCTATCTGTCCATCAACGGCAGAGTGCGGGAGCTGATCTATACCTACTACAACTATGTTGACCGCAACGGCAATTCCAAGGAAATTCCCGCGTACTGCGTCAATCCCAATACCAAGGGTGTGCCGCAGTCGGTGGCGAAGGGCGAGAGCATCAAGTACCTCGCCCAGGAGATCGGCAGCGATCCCAAGGTGGTGGGCATTGTCGCTAACGGCTACCCCACCCGGAGCCTTGGTGAGCTGGGCCTTGAGAATAAGTACCAGGGCTATTATGCGACCAAGATGGCCCTCTGGTGCTATCTGCTGAGCCATTGGGACATCAATAATCTCAAGGTCAACTCCTCGCTGACCGGTGTGGAGCTTCAGCGTGCCAATAAGATCCTGGCTGCTGCCAAGGACATCTATCGTCGAGGCACCGCATGGACGAAGGTGCTTCAGCCCAGATTGACTTCTGAGGCGGATCGCCCGGAAGCCTATCCTGTAACGATCAATGGCCAGCAGTATATGCAGCAGGTCTTCACCCTCACCTCTGAGACATGGGTGTGCGACTACGACATCAGCGTGGCCTTTTCCGATCCCTCCGCTGTGCCGGCAGGGGCGAAGATCGTGAATATGGACAATCAGGAGATCTCCAAGGTCACCACTTCCGGAACCGGCAACGGGTATGCCGGCAAATTCAAGGTGATCTATCCTGTCAGCTCCATTTCCGGCCAGAGCGGAAGCGTGCAGCTCTCTTACCGCTGCAATGTCTATAACTACGGCGTCTACTACGCGGTATGTGCGGAAGTGGATAAGTATGGCAACCTGCAAAACTACATGTGCGATACGGACCCGACAGTGCCCCTGAGCCTGTCCGATTACAGCAATTATGGCAGTCCTGACGAAGACGAGCCTACCTACGAGACCAGCTTGAAGATCGTCAAGCTGGAGGCGGGCACCGAAGTCCCTCTGGCAGGCGCAATGTTCGAGATCGTTGATCCGGAGGGCGCTACCATCGGCACCTTTGCGACCAATTCCAAGGGCGAGATCACAATCCCTGTGGATCTGATCGGCACCTATACCATCTACGAGCGTGTTGCTCCTCAGAACCATCTGCTTAGCAGCAATCCCGCGCAGAATATTCGGGTGGAGTACGGCAAGCAGGCCACGGTGACTTTTGAGAATGAGCCTTACGGCACTCTGCGGGTCAATAAGTACTCCAACACCGGCATGAGCCTTCCCGGCGCAGTAATTCAGGTCGAACACATCGAGTCCGGCGTTAAATACTCCGCTGAAACCAACTCCGCTGGCGTGGCCATCTTCGATGAGATCAAGCCCGGTGCATACCGCATTGTGGAAACGGCCAGCCCTGCTGGATACCTGAAGGACGACACGGTTTTCACCGCCACTGTTACGACTGGCGAAACCACCGGCATCTCCATTGTCAATGAGGAGAAGCCCGGTCTGCGCATTCTGAAGTATGACAGCAAAACCCAGAAGGCTTTACCTGGTGTGACTTTTGAGGTCTACAAGGATACGCAGCTGATCGGCACCTTCACCACTGATGAATTCGGCGAGATCCTGCTGGTGGATCTGGAACCCGGCACCTACCTTGCCAAAGAGGTCGCCACCAGCAACGAGCACATTATCAACACCAATCCCCAGCAGATTGAGCTGAGCGGCGGGGACGGCATCCGTCAGCTGATCTTCTTCAACGATCAGAAGCCCGGAATCCACCTCGTGAAGCTGGATTCTTCCTCCCTGGAGCCGCAGCCCAATGCACGCTTCAAAATTGAGTTGGTCGGCGGAACCTTCTCCAAAGAGTATGTGACTGATGAGAATGGTGAGATCGACCTGACGGCCCTGGAGCCCGGTGCATATACCGTCACGGAGCTGGCAGCCCCGGATGGCTACCTGATCGACGATGCCACGCGCACCATCCAGATCAATGGCAATGAGAATGCACGCTTCGTGTTTACCAATACCCGGAAACCCGCATTCCGACTGGTTAAGCTGGACAGCTATAACAGCGAGCCGCTGGCAGGTGCGAGTTTCCGAATCGCGAAGATTGAGGATGGATCTCATTACTTGGATCGGGTGACCGATACCAACGGTGAAATCAATATCGCCGACCTGGAACCCGGCGTCTACTCCGTAAAGGAGATGAAGGCACCGGAAGGCTATGTGGCTGATCCCATGGAGTACCATGTTGAGCTGTTCCCCGGTCGGGTCAGTGAACTGGTCGTCTCCAACGACCGCAAGCCGACCCTGGAGATCATCAAGACGGACGCCATCACCGGTGCTCCCGTAGAGGGCGTCAACTTCACTGTGAAGAAGGTGGATTCCTCCACGCTGACTACCGTAACCTCTGATGAGGATGGGAAGTGCTATATTGAGAACCTTGATCCCGGCGTCTACGAGGTGTGGGAGCAGTCTGTACCTGACGACTACCTGCTCAACGAGGAGCATCAGCTGATTACGCTGTTTCCGAACCGGATGGGCACCGTCCAGTTCCAGAACTATCCCAAGCCTACCCTGACAGTCAATAAGATCGACAGCATCACCGGTGACCCCATCAAGGGTGCCAAATTCAGCGTCACCTTCCGATCCGATAAGACCAGCACCGGCGAGATCCGGGATCTGGGCACCTACTACTCCGATGAGAA
>JBJDYH010000206.1:0-11409 GCA_051867135.1 Faecousia sp.
ATCCGCGAGGGCGACCCGTCACTGACATCATTGACACAGTGGGAAAAATACTGTTTTAGTATGTTGGATTTAGCCAAACGACAGGGTTGGTAGTTGTACATAGTGACAACAGAGAACGCCAAAACCGTGCGTATACGAAAGGGGTAAACAGCGCAGCCCGCCGGTCATTTTGATCGGCGGGCCGCTTTTCAATTTGGCTATATCCCATTCAGTGCCGACAGGTCCACCTCATAGATGAGTCCCTGAGGTGGGGCATCAGGGCAGACGAAGATCATCATATACCAGGGAAGATAGAGCACATCATCGGAGGCCTCCAGATTTCCTTTACACAGAACAATACTGTCCCGGAATGTCCATTCGCTTACGCTGCGGATTTTGTCCAGTGCGCTATGCTTTTTGTAGTCATTTCCGGATTTCACTTCGATCAGCCGGGTGTGAACGCCTCCGGAAACAACAAAATCTACCTCTCCATACTTTTTCGCGTCGAAATAGAACAGATCATATCCGTTTGCTTTCAACTGCTGCGCCACAATGTTTTCCAGGATGCTGCCCAGGTTCACATCCAGATTGCCGCTGAGCAAGTCAAATTGAACATTTTCCATGCATGCGGCGCAGAGCAGTCCAACATCGTTCATGAAGAGCTTAAATAGGCTGTGTTTTTCATTCAGCTTCAGCGGCGTTTGAGGCGCGGTAACATTGTAGCAGGGCAGCGCCACCCCCGCGTCACTGAGCCACTGGAAGCTGTCTTCATACCGGGCAAGCCGGGCAGTCGGCGCAAGGGAGTTCACCATAAAGCGCCGGTTCTTATCATTCAACTGGGACGGGATCGCGTCGAAGATTGCCTTGATCTTCAGCTTTTCCGTTCCATCCGCATACCGGGAAATGTCCTGCCTGTACAAATCCAGCAACGATGTCTGCACCGCAATGACCTTTCCAATATCGTGGGTATCCACGTATGTCTGAACCACATCCGGCATACCGCCGACCACGATATAGCTGTAAAACAGCTTTGTCATGGTTTCGTGCACCGCAGGCAGAACGGTCGCTTTGGTATCCATACAGGTTTTCAGGTATTGAATGGTCGCGTTCTGAACACCATTTGCCCACAGGAATTCCTCGAAGTCCATGGGATACATGCGGTAGATTTCTTCAAAGCCTACGGGAAGGGATTTGACGGTTTTGTACTTCGTCCCCAGCAGGGAGCCGGATTCGATATAGTCAAATCGTCCGTCCTCTACAAGGAACTTGATGGCTGTCCGAACATTGGGGCATTCCTGAACTTCGTCAAAGAAAACCAGGGTTTCCCCAGGCTCCATAGGCTGCCGAGTATAGGCAGTCAGATTTGTGATGATGGTGTTGACATCCAGGTCACCCGCAAAAATGCCCGCAGCATCCGTGTCGGAAACAAAATTGATCTCTACAAAGTTCCTGTAGTTCTCTTTTCCGAATTTCCGAATCAGTGTTGTTTTACCAATCTGTCTTGCGCCAAAAATACAAAGCGCTTTGTGATTGCGGTCCTTTTTCCAATCCAGAAGCTTTTGATATGCCTTCCGCTTCAGCAAACTAACCACCTCAATCCAGTTCGTGTGCTGCTATTGTAACATAATTCCTTATATTTATCAATCGGTTTGTGACATAATTCCAAAGAAACTATATGCATGCTGCGACATAATTCTTATTTCGGTTAGAGCACAGAGCTGGATTGGCTGATGGATAAACGGAATAGGTGCAGCGTAGCCCAGCGATAAATAATGATTGATGGGTAATCGTCTTTCCACTCAGAATCTTATCATGTAATCATGCTATGATTACATGATAAGATTCTAAAGACCATTTTACATGGGCCCCAAATAATCTAACTTGCTGTCGTTGAGTCTTTGCTTACACTCTCTCCAATATGGCATGTATTGATCCATGATTTCAACAAACTCTGCCCCATGATTTTTTACTTTCAGATGTGCAAGTTCGTGCAAGATAACATATTCCAAACACTCAATTGGCTTTTTCGCCAGCTGGAGATTCAGCCAGATCTTTCGAGTAGAAGTGTTGCAAGTCCCCCATTTCGTGGTCATGTATTTGCTCTGCCAACTGCTGCATTTCAGTCCTGTAATTTGTTCCCATTTAGGCAAATACTTCTCGACTTCCGCCTTAAGCAGTTGGCGATACCATTCATTTACGAAGTTCTCTCTTTGCTTGGCATTGCTTTCTTTTCTAACCGTCAGAACCGCCTTATCTCCGGATAATTCAAGGTGATTTCCTTTATTGCTGTACTCAACCTGAAGAAAATACTGTTTTCCCCAAACATAGACTGTTTCACCGGATACATATTCCCGCTCGCTTTGTCTGGGCTGGGATCTGAATTTCTCCTGCTGAGCACGAATCCAGCTTAGTTTTGTTCGGACGAACATTGTAATGCTTTCATCCGACACAGACAATGGTGCAGATACGCGGACTTTCCCGTTTGGAGGAAGTACGGCTAAGTGCATATTTTTGATATTCTTTTTGACGATTTCCACGGGTATATCAGAAACTTGAATCAGCATCAATAATCCTCTTGTTCCACAACGATTCGATAAATACGATCCACTTCGTCATCATCATTTGTGATTTGGTATAGTGCTCGTTTGATTCTGTTCTCTTTTGCTGGGTTATTGCGGAAGCCATCTTGCTTTGCTTTCATAATAGCTTTGTGTAGCTTTAATGCATAAGCTTCATCTTCGCCGCAGTTGTCATACAGTGCGCGCAGACCGCCATGGCTACGAATGCTTTCAGGATAGCGGGTGTTATCTTCTGGTTTGGTTGCGTTCTTTGCCAGTTCCACATAAGCATCCAACAGTTCAGCATATTTGATGACACCCTTCTTCCGGCCAATAATGAGCTGCTCCAGGATCGCAGACATCCGAGCATAGTATGCAGGGTTGATGACCATGCGCTCAACAACCTTTTTACGGATGTTGTTCTCAATAGACTCTGCTGCGCTTTCCTGTCCGGCAGTATCGTCTTCGTTGTCCAATTTGCCTTCTTGGGAAAGAATGAAATCCAGCAAGGTAAAGTCATCCAGCATACCGATCTTCTGGGAATCTTCTGCAGCAATGTAGTTATCGATCAGATACCGCATACCGGGTTCATACGCCATCAAGTCAATAAAGTCACCGCTGGCTCTGCCGATCTCATCACGCAAAGCAAAATAGAAGGACACCTTCTCATCCAGTTTTGCCTGTTCAGACACAGAATAACCTGCATCATTCATGCGGGGTTTTAATTCCGCAAAGGCACGGATAAGTCTGCCAACCAGTTTATACAGCTTTTCACGAAGCCGCGCATATGCTTCGTCTTTTTCCTCGTCCTGACCGCTTTCACCGCAGAAGTAGTGCTGATATTCCAGCTTCCCTCTTGGATATTCCACACCCTCACACAATTCATCCAGTTCTTCCAGAATACCCTCAAAATTCTTTTTAGCTTCGATGGTGCGATCTTTCAGAAGACCTTCCACATCTTCCTCATCATAGGCTTCAAAGGCACCGGCGGTATACTTATTGACCGCATCAGCCAAATCACCGAACAGTTCCTTGTAGTCCACGATGTAGCCAAATTCCTTGCTTTCGCCATCCAATCGATTGACACGGCAAATAGCCTGAAACAGGCCATGGTCGTGCATTGCCTTGTCAATGTACAGATAGGTGCAGGAAGGGGCATCAAAACCGGTGAGCAGCTTATCTACAACAATCAGCAGCTTCATATTTGCAGGCTCATCCACAAATTTCCGCTTTGCTTCGGTTTCAAAGGCTTCCACCTTTTTCGCAATCTGTGTTTTATCCTCAGTAGGATCGACACCGATCATCTTCAGGTAGGTGTTGTACTTCTCAAAGGTTTCGGTTTCCTCATCGTCACTTACGGTATCCGTGCGGAGATCACCTGCATTGGGCGTATAGGAAGAAATGATGGCACATTTCTTGAACCCCTTACTCTGAAAAATCTCATAGTATTTACAGGCGGAATACACGGAACCGGCAACAAGAATCGCATTTCCGTTGCCGTCCATCAATCTGCCTTTCGTTGCAAAATCGAAGATAATATCATTTGCAATCTTGTCCAGACGGGAACGGGAGGAAAATACCTTCTGCAAATTGCCCCAGTGTGCCTTCAGCTTTGCCTTTGCTCTGGGTGCCAACCCGACAGTTTTGGCATCAAACCAAGCATCAATTTTTGCCTGAGAGGTAATGTCCTGCGGGATATCTCTTGCCTCATAGCGCAGATCCAGCACAACGCCATCCCGGACGCCTTCATTGAACTTGTAGGTGTGGATATATCCGCCGAAGGTTTCCAGACTGGTTTTCTTGTCTTTCTTGAGCAAGGGTGTGCCAGTGAAGCCGATAAAGATTGCCTTGGGCAGAATGGCCTTCATTGCTTCATGGAGTTTGCCGGACTGGGTGCGATGACACTCGTCCACAAACACATAGAGATCTCCCTTGGCGCAGAAACCTTTGGGCAGGGATGCCATCAAATCCTCCACATACTTGTCATAGTCCTGCTCAGAGCTATCGCTGCCGCGCTTGCCAAACTTATGTACTAGGGAGCAAAGCAGTCGATCATCATAGGCATTCAACCGCTCCAGAATGTCTTTTCCGCTCGTAGTACGGACTATTTTTTCATCGACGCCGATATAATTCTTTTCGATTTGCTCATCAAGTTCCTCACGGTCAGTTACTACTAATACACGGGCGTTGGGATTGTTGGCAAGAATCCATTTGGATAGCCAGACCATCGTCAGACTTTTTCCGCTGCCCTGTGTATGCCAGATAATACCGCCTCGCTTCTTATCAATGAGCCGGTGCTGAGCGCGCTTAATGGCGTAGTATTGATTGTAACGGCAGACCTTTTTGATACCCTTATCGAAGATCACAAAGTTGTGGATCAAATCCAGAAAGCGTTTCTTGTAGAACAGGGCAAAGAACTGCTTTTCCAATTTCCCCGGTATGCTCTCGCAGTATTCTTCCGTCTCGATATCTACGATATCCCGTTCATCCTGATGCTCTTCAAAACCGTCATCCTTCCATTCCAGATAGTGCTTTTCCGGTGTTAGCAATGTGCCGTACCGCAAGCCTTCGCTGTCGTTACCAGCGATGCAGAACTGTATGGTAGTAAAAAACTTCTCAATAAAGTTGGCCTTCTGGTTCGTCAGATTCTGCCGGATGCCCTCAGACACGGATACACTGCTTCGCTTCAGCTCGATAACCGCCAATGCGATACCATTTACATAAATAACGATATCCGGGCGTTTGGTATTGCCGCCTACAACAGTAACTTCCTCCGCAATATAAAAGTCGTTCTTGCCCACATCCTCAAAGTTGATAAAATACACCGTTTTAGGTGCCTGATCAGCGGATTCCTTGACCTTGGCTCCATACTTCAGTAGGGAGTATACTTCCTTATTGGCGTGGTACAGCCCTTGCTGAAGATTGGACGAAGCTTTTACCAGCGCATCAATAGCGTTTGCAGCCAGTTTTTCAGGGTATCCTTGTTTTACCAGCCAGGCATGCAGACGCTCCTGCATGATGTTGCTATTTTCGCTGTCATGCAGGTTACCCAGATATGTATAGTGCAGCTTGTCCCGAAAGAACTTGACCACACGGTTTTGAGTTTTGCGCTCGCTGTCGCCAATGTTGGGCATGGAAACACCTCCAATATTTAAGGTTTTTGACGCAGATAATCCGCTACTTTGTCAACTTCGGGGAACAATGTCGCTTGGTTTATACCGACATATTCCAATTCGTCAAGAATTGCCTTTTTTACAGAATGAGGGACAATAACTTCATTCGCTAAGTACTTGCGGATCTTCATGTCGCTTTCTGCATCATTTTCGTCAAGGCCAGAAACAATAAACGCACCGTCTTGTTTTAGAATTCTCGGATTATCTTTGTTCGGCTGTACAAATTGGGGTTTCAGCATATCAAATGGAACGATTTCTCTTTCAAATGCACCGTTGTGACGTTTGATAGCGTGATAGTATCGTTCCAGCATGGAGTGCCGGTATTTCCCGTTGCTCTGCTGAGGGAACTTATCTTTCAATATGTACCGATATGCAAGCAGTCGCAATTGTTCCTGATCCCTTTTCCGGAACTCCGCAAGCTTGGATAGCATTTGAATTCTATCGCTATCAGAATATAGCACCTCATTGGCATTGACGCTGAAAATATACACAATGCCGTCTTTATCCTTATTGCCCAAGCATGCAAAATATAGGGCAACCAAAGGATTCGATGTAATATCCAAAAGCCGCGTGGGGCATCCATAGTGCTGCATGTAGGTCAACTTCTCAAGATTATTAAGGGTTCTGAATGCATCCGGACATCGAACGCTAATCTCATTGAAGTAGTAGTTTTCCTCATGCCTTTCTTTACTTCTGTAAATTCCGGACGCGATCGGGTGTATTCTGTTGCTTACTCCGCGATAGAAAAACGCGAGTGGGTTTTTCTGTCACTGTTTAATTCAGCTTCACTCTTCCGTTTGTACACATAGCTGTAAAGATACTCATGGTATTGACTGACAAAGGCTGTGAGTTCCTCACTCGGGAAATCCATTTTCGGTTCCTTGTCTGAAAGGAAATCACTTTTAGCTATGAATTCTTTTACAACCTCATTCATATCTGCCAAATACCGATTATCTGGATAATCGCTAGTGTCTGCAATGAATGGGCGGTTACAAATGATTTTCAAATAATCGATTAGGCTGTGTATCTCTTTCATGCTTAATCCCTCCAAAAATCACAAACCATGCCGAAATCAGTTAAACAACTCAGCACATCTTTTGATCGCCCGAGCGATATCACTATCGGAAAAATAGGTCTTGGACAACTTAGCTTTCCACTCTTTGTTGGAAGCAATCAGGCTCTTGATTGACGCAACAGATATAGGGACACCCTCCTCATTCAGATCGCATATTGCCATGTCTACCGTAGCGAACAATTCCAGGTCATTGCGACTGGTATGCAAAAAGTTATCTTTCAGCCACTGAAAATCTGCCTGCATACCCCACCGCTCAACATAATCAAGTGCCTGAGCCATATTTTTGCCTTTGGAATACCGTGTTCCTTGCTTGCTGCTTTCTGATACGATGTACTTGTTCTTCTTAGCAATGGGTTCGCCGCCTCTGTATCGTACGGTATCCGCGTAAGGTCCGGCAGCTTTCTTCTTGAAATCAGAAACACTTACAGCCTGATGCCGATGAAGCAAGTATAGAAGCTTCTGGACTTTCACACGCCCAAGAGGATACTTGTCCGAATAGAAGGCGTCTACAATCGCGGCAATGGCAACGGCATCGTCAAACTGATGGTTGTGTGCAGGCCTTACAGGCGGTATTTTTGCAGAGGCTTTCTGTTCCGTATGTACTGAATCCACAACACCGCTCTTCAGCCTGATCTTACCCGTCAAAAGCTGCTGCATCATGCCCTGCTTGACCTGACGATATTTTTCCAACTTCTGCTCTAATGCTACAATCTCGCCGTCCATATGAGCAAAAATGGCTGCAACAGCGTTTTGCTCATCAATCGTCGGAAACACAGGAACGGGGATTTCGCCTAATTCCTTTCTGCTGATTCTTTGACGTGTTGAACCTGCCATTGCCATATCAACTTTCTCTTGATACTGTCTCGTTTGAGAATACGCAACAAACAGGATTGGATTGTAAGATGAAAAACGCACAACAGTACAATCGACAGCGGTAATTCTATGTTTGTTGGAAGCTGGCAAAATACACGCCCGTCCAGCAGGTTCAGGCAAACGTGAAATCAATACATCGCCTTCGAAGATTTCCAAGCAATGCAGTCTCTCAAATGTAGCTTTAGAAATAAACCGCTGCTTATCCTGTTTATCAATGTATCTACCATTGCCAACGTTACCAGTTTGAATAAGCCTAATTCCATCACTACTTTGATCTTTCGATTCGATCCAATCACCGTCAACAAAAGTAGTGCATAAAGTTCTAAGGGGTTCATAGGTGATTTCTCCAGCAAAACCCGGTAGGCGCTTCTTGCCTGTAAGCAGTTCCTGCATTGTGCCCTGCTTGATGGCTTTTTTCTTGGAAATCTGTTTTTCAAGCAAAGTAATAAAATCGTCTATATCCTCAAACGCATTGACTATCCGATCTTGTTCGGGCAATGAGGGAAGCGGAATACATAGCTTTCTAAAGTTTGTTGTCGGTTGCGCCAATGCAGGAACACCCGTATGACCTTTCTTTTCCAACAAAAAGCTTTGTCCTTTCGGGGAAAGAAAATAGGAAACCACAAAATGGGGATTGACGGAATCCCCGTTTAATCGCACACGAAACTGACTTTGAGAGATTACATATTTTTTATATCGCGATCCAATGGGGATATAGGATATTTGCCCAATAGTTCCCCTGTGTGTTACGATGATATCTCCTTGTTGAGCGACAGCTTTCTTTAGACTTTTAGCCTTTTCTTCTGAAACATAATTTTTGAACGTATCAACGAGCTTAGCTTTTGAGACACTATGCCCGCTTAAGACAGGGACCCCTTCAGAAGTAAAGCAAGATACGGGAATATCGGAACCAAATGGTCCCATAGATATCTCTTTTATTTCGCTATTGATTTCTCGGCAATCCCAATCCTCCGGAATCACACCAACCTCCGTCTGTTTATATCCCGGCATTACCATACAAACCCCATCCTTTCCAGATGGCTCTTGACTTTGGCCTCCAGCAGTTCGGCTTCTTTGGTAAGATATGGCAGGTCATACTCATACCGCTCCGCCAGTTCAATAACACGGTTTGCAATCTGATGGGAAGCAGACACATACAGGTCATGAATCCCAAGGAAAATCGAAGCATACCACTTGTTATTTATTAAAAGATTCTTCGTTTCCTGGTCAGTCAGGGTCTCATATTTGTGTTTCACCTTATCATCCAGTTCCATCTTCAGAATCTTGATTAATTTATTCTGATCGACTAACCGCTCGGAAAGTATGACATACTTACAAATCGCTTCGAACTCTTCATTATGAATATTCGCCCGCTTTAATTCTCTGTATCGCGCAGCCAACTTTTTAGCATCAAGTTTGTCATCTTCAACATAATCCGCGAAGAAGCCATCTTCCGCCATCTGTTCTTCCAGCAGTTCATCCAGACGATTCTGTGTTTGCTCTGCCACAGCCTCAGCCTCTATGATATACCTCCGTTCAGTTCCAAAGTAGACCTTTTCAATCAGATCCTTTGGCAGCAGGAGACCTTCCCACCCGACAATGCGCTCCTGCCCTTTTTTCTTTCCAGATGTATATTCGCCCATGATATCAACTGTTTTTCTTGCGGCATTATACCCATCTGCGACAATAATATAGATGTCATCCTCCATTGTTTCCTGCCAGTAAGACAGCAGCACTTCATATACATCATACTTGTCAATCAGCTTAACATCCTCAAAGACAGAAATCAAGGCACTCGACAACTCTGCGATATATTCTTTCACATTCAAGTCCTTGTCGATAGAGCGAAGTCCAGCATCCACCTGCAACTGCCATTGTCCAAAAAGATCGTCAATCCCAATTGTATATCGTGTAAATTCATCATCATTGTAGACGGTGTTACGGACATCATCCTTGGAGATATTGAGCTGATAGTATCCTTCCCGCAGCACAGAGAACAGCTTTTCCTTCAGTTTTGGGAACAAGGTCCAGTATTTGTCCATGGAATCCACATCTGCGGCAGGAATGCCTCCATGGAGATGGGCTTCAATATCCTGCAAATCTTCCGGGGTGGAACTGTCAATATACCGGGGGATATTCAGATTGTACTCGTTCTTGATCTTGATTTCATCGTTAGGAACGAAACGGGCATACTTGGGATCTGTGGTAATCTGCTGGTTGAAGGTGGTTACAATCTTATAGATGTCCCGCTCCCGCAGGCGGTTCTTATTCCCATCCTTCACAAAATCATGGCTGGCATCAATCATAAAGATGCCCTTACGTTCGTCCGCATCGGACTTATCCAGAACAAGAATGCAGGCAGGGATACCAGTTCCATAGAACAAGTTAGCAGGCAGTCCGATAATGCCCTTGATATAACCCTTATCAATAATGGACCGACGAATGGTTGCCTCTGCATTCCCGCGAAACAGGACACCATGCGGCAGGACTACAGCAGCCTTACCTGTGCTCTTCAAGGATTTCAGTATGTGCAGCAGCCACGCAAAGTCACCATTCTTTTCGGGAGGCCTGTCACCATAACCATCAAATCTTCCATAATCTTTCAGACCGTCCGTCCAGTTCTTCAGAGAAAAAGGAGGATTTGCCACGGCGAAATCAAAGCGCTTCAGTACTTCATTATCGGAGCCGGGTTCAAAATACTGAGGCGCTGAGAATGTGTTGCCAGCCTTGATTTCACCGGTAGCCTTATTGTGCAGCACCAGATTCATCTTTGCAAGACCAGCGGTGGTAACTTCTTTCTCCTGCCCGTAGATCGCAATTTCAAAGGGCGCTTCATCCGCTGCGCGAATCAGGAGCGCACCCGAACCGCAGGCGGGGTCATACACGGTATAATCCTCATCCCGCTCCTCGATTTTGTCAATGCCGATCACCTTTGCCAGAATTCTGGACACTTCTGCGGGAGTGTAGAACTGTCCCTTGCTCTTGCCGCTTTCCGTGGCAAAGTTGCGCATCAGATATTCGTAGGCATCACCCAAAATATCGTCACCGCCGGCTTTGTTGTTGGCAAAGTTAAACTCCGGACGCTGGAAAATAGCTATCAGGCCGGTGAGCTTATCCACCATTTCTTTGCCGGTTCCCAGTTTCGCCTCGTCATTAAAATGGGCATTGTCGATAACGCCGCGAAGGTTATTATTGCCTGCCTCTGCCAGCTTGGCAATTACCTTATCCATCTTCTCGCCGATATTCTTGTCGCCCTTCAACGCTACGAGGTCATCGAAGCTGCCGCCTTCAGGGACGGTAATATCTGCGTATTTCACGCCCTTGAATTTGTCTGTAACATATTTCACAAACAGCAGAGTCAGGATGTAATCTTTGTACTGAGAGGCATCCATGCCGCCTCTGAGTTTATCGCAGCTGGCCCACAGGGAGCTGTACAGTTCATTTTTCTTTATAGCCATGTTTTATCCCACACTTTATTATTCATAGATGATCGCTGGACAGATCAGCATCACAGCCACACGCCAATCAGATCTTTCGCAATTCTCTTGACGCGCAGAGGTTCCGCATATTCCAGCAACTTTGGAATACGCTTTTCCGGATCGTTGATGTAGTTCTGGATTGCCTTGTTGAAAATCTCTTTGTCCATTTTATTGCGATAGCGCAAACAGTCGCAGATCACCCGGTCTTTGTCATAAATCCGGACATCGTGTCCGTCCATATTCCCTTTTGTCAATCCTAGTTCCAGAACCGC
>JBJDYH010000207.1:0-2575 GCA_051867135.1 Faecousia sp.
GAATAGATAAAGCAATTACCGATTTTTGTCTCAAAAATAATATAGTATTTGAGACAAAATGGACTGTGAAGAAAGACATGTACGCATACCGACTTTGGGGTCAGAACCAGGACAAAAGTGATTTCCATTCCGAAAACTGATTTTGCGCATTTGTATTCGAAGAACCTGTTCGCTCCCTATTGATTTTTTGTCTCAAATGTTGTATAATATTTGAGACAAAATTACGGAGGTGATATTGTGCAGAAAGACAGCATCATCACTCAGATTTATGACCGAATCAAGGCAGCTGACCATGATGAAATTTTTATTGTTGGTGACTTTCTTGATTTAGGAGAATATCATGCAGTGCGCAGAGCGCTCTTGCGGTTGGAAGAAGCAGGCTGTATTCAAAAAATCATGCGCGGAGTTTTCTACTGTCCGCGGTACAGCGAATTGATTGATGAATTTGAAGCTCCGTCGCCAAATAAAGTTGCAGAAACACTGGCCAGAAAATTCAGCTGGACGATTGCACCGTGCGGTGATACAGCCCTCAACCAGCTTGGCTTGTCCACACAGGTTCCCGCAAAATGGAGCTATATCAGCGACGGCCCCTATCATGAATTTCAGATTGGCAACATAACCATTGAATTCAGGCATCGGAACAATCGTGAGGTCTCGGGGATTTCAAAACAAACAGCCACCATAATTCAGGCATTGAAAGCAATCGGAAAAGATAATGTCACAGAAACGCACCTGAATACCATTAGGCGCCGACTATCTGATGAAGAAAAAGCTTGTGCGCTGGAGGAAGCAAAACAAGCTGCTGTATGGGTATATGATATGGTGAAGCGAATCTGTGAGAAAAGCGAGGCATAAGCGTTATGTACAATTTGATAAAGCAGCCGGAGGAACAACTCCGAATACTTTTTAGAAACACAGCACAGAAAACCGGTCTGCATGAAGCGATTGTTGAAAAGGATTTTTGGGTCTGCCTTACTCTGGACTATCTCTTTCATTACTGCCCGTGGAAAGAAGCGTTTACCTTCAAAGGTGGAACCAGCCTGTCAAAATGCTACGGTTTAATCAAACGGTTTTCGGAAGATATTGACCTGATACTGGACTGGCGTGTACTTGGATATGATTTGAATGAACCTTGGGAGCAGCGCTCTAATACAAAACAGGACGCTTTCAACAAAGAGGCCAACAGCCGGGCAGAGGCATTCTTGTCTGAAAAACTTCTTCCGGTATTGAAAGAAGATATGGGCAAGATCCTTGGAAGAGAAGCGCATTTCTATATTCTCCCGGAAGACGCACAGACCATCTGTTTCCAATATCCAAAAATATTCGAGGATTCTTCCACTTTGCAGATCATTCGACTGGAAATTGGAGCACTGGCAGCATGGACGCCGTCTGTTTCTAAAACGATTACATCCTACGTCGCAGAAACATACCCGAAGGTATTTTCAAAACCGGATACAATGATTCTGACCGCATCGGCAGAGAGAACATTTTGGGAAAAAGCCACGATCCTGCATCATGAAGCAAACCGACCGGAGAATTTGTCCATGCCGGACAGATATTCCCGCCATTATTATGATCTCTACTGTATTGCCAATTCCGATATCAAAGCATCGGCATACAGAAATCTGGATTTATTGAAGCGAGTGACAGCTTTCAAGATGAAGTTTTACCCAAGAAAGTGGGCACATTATGAGTTGGCAGTTCCGGGAACGCTGAAACTTTTACCACCGGAATATCGCTGGGATAATTTGCAGAAGGACTATGCCAGCATGAGAAATATGATGTTTGGTGATTATCCGGACTTTACCTCTCTCATGCAGTTCATCGGGGAACTGGAAAAGGAAATCAATTCTTTGACTGACAAATAGAATAAAGCTGTGTCTTAGTTAGTAAAAGGAGCGTCTGTGCGGACAATGTCAGTAAGTTAAGCTGACAAATCCTCCTACCCTCAGAAATGAGATGGCAGGAGGATTTTTTTCGTAATTATTTCAAAATAGGGCTTGACAAAAGAATCATTTCGTGCGGCCATTTTGCTAACTGCGGTTAGCAAAATGGCCCTTGTAGTGAGAGGTGTGTTCCGGCACACCAAACTACAAGGAGGATTTTTTATGAAACCAAATGCGGTAAAACAAGCTCTTAATGACGTAATTCAGGCCCTGACTGATTACAAATGGTTGTTCTCAGTACGCTCCGGAAAGGATAACACAAGAAACAGAAAGTTTCCCTTTCATAAAGTGATTTCTTCTATTCTGGCTTTCCGGGCTGGAACGCTGAACCAAGAGATTATGGACTTCTTTGGATTAGACCCTTCTATTGGCACATCCTCTGCTTTCATACAGCGCAGAGCCAAGATTCTCCCCGAAGCGTTTGAATGGCTATTTCAGCATTTCTGCGAAAAAATAGACGAGGATTCGAGATACCGTGGGCTTCGGCTCCTTGCAGTTGATGGTTCTGATTTTCAGATTGCAGCAAATCCAAATGATCCCGATTCCTACTTTCCCGGAGCAAACGGGCAGAAACCGTACAACTTACTACACTTAAACGCCATGTATGACTTGCTGCAGTGCATCTATCT
>JBJDYH010000208.1:0-11336 GCA_051867135.1 Faecousia sp.
CCACAATTCTGGCCATGGCGTTTAGCATATTGGCAGAGAACGAATTCACATCGCCTTCCCAGGTGCCAACAATTAGTCGCAAGACCTTGTTAAGAGTGTGGTATCCCCATTTTTTGTAGATGCTCTCCACTGTGGAGATAGCGCAGATAGCACCAGGCACTTTTTTCGTGCCGACGGTCAGGCCATAGGACTCAATCAGGGAGTTGATGATTAACTGATCGTCATTGCCGGCCTCTATGTTGGCCTTGAAGACCTCATAAGGAATCAACGGCTTAACAAACTTCATCTGATTTGCAAAGATGTCCGCCTCATGGGAATAGCACAGATCATCATAAATCATGCACCAGACAGGCGTCTCACGAGATCCGGATGTGAGTGCAATGATTTCAATGGTGTGCTGACCATTGAATACGTAGTTGATACCGTCACGGCGGCTTACTTTTACCGGATTTATCTGATAAAGGTCAAAGTTTGCTGCGGCTCTGGCTATGTGGGAGCGTGAGAGGTTTCTCTGATACTCCTGATTGGACACCAGATTCTTAATTGGTATCAATTCGAAATGTACCTTGGGTACAAAAGCGTCAAAGTCTTGCATTTATTCCTCCTTAATGGCAGAGAGTACGTCGTCTATTTTTAATCGCAGATAAGTCAGTGCATCAATGAGTTTGTATTTGGCGCTCTTTGAAGCAAGGGATAAATCTGCATTTGACATGGCTCTCTCAATGGAGCTACCCCACGAAGGGATGGTTAGGGTAAGCCCAATCAGCTCCGCATCTGGATCAAATACCGGAGCATCCTTCACGGACGGGACCGCTACCTGCTCTCCTGCTACTTGCGACGGCAATGAAGGAGAAAGAATTTCTTTTCGAGCAGTGCTGTACTGAATAAACGGTTGCTGTACCTGCTCAATCCGGCGAATGACACTCTTCAGCTCCTGTGGAGATAGTCTGGATAACGCCACAATATTGTTATGGGAGATTTTGTATCTGCCCGAGAGTATCTTTGGCACAAGATCGGGATCTTTCTTACCGATGGCTTCAAGCGCTCTTGTATACTCAGCGTACTTCTGAACGGTGCCATGAGAAATATGCTGCTGTTCAGCAATGCGCTTGCTGGTATAACGACCGGAGGCGATATCCTTTTCGCTTACCCCGGAATATTGATTGGTACCTCGTGCGTTTCTAAACTTGGCAGCAACTTTCTCATTTTCATATTGCATCCCGATCAGAAACTTTCGAGTTTCTTCCGTGACATTGCGCCTGCCTAACTGATTGGCACAGATCCAGGCGATAGCATCTTCGCGGTAGTCAAACTCCTTTTCCTTTATGGAAAACTTTATGCTGTGTTTGGTGCAAATCTCGTAGCGGTTATGTCCATCAATGATGTAGCCATTCCACGTGATGATAGGTTCCCGACAACCTTCAGCGAGAATGTTTTCCTCCAACTGAAGATACTCGCTACGGCTCAGAGGAGGAATCAGGTTCTTGAACTCTTTATCGATTTTGAGATTTTGGTATACTTTATCTTCCATTGAACACCTCGTTATCTCTCTTGGATACCGTCATGGCCTCATCACAGCAGTCAATCGAGTTTAGAGGTTGGCGTGTGCCTTCGACGGAGTAATACTTTAAGATCTCAGAAGCAAGATGCCTTGCATAGGAATCAATGATGCACTGGGGCAGTTCAATATCAAACTTGCTATTACCCATATGTAACACCTATGTAACGATTTTGCGCAGAGTCTTCAGAGAAAAAACTGCCATCTGTTTGGCCGGAATGACCTCTCCCGTCATACGATATAGGTATTTTGTGTCGATACCCGGCACGATTTCAGCCAACGTCAGCAGAAACGATCTGCTGTAGATTTCATGAGAGAAGTCACGGGCCTTATCGTCAATGACCTTATGGACGGGCTCACCGGAGAGCGGTTTGTCAACGCAACGAATTGCAACTACCATTTCCGTAGGATGAACAAGGAACTGAATGTATTTGGGATCGCCCAGGGTATGAAGTACAGCTCGGTGAACTCGGATTCGGTTCTTCTTAAAATCCATTGACATAACTGCCGGTGATCTTGGCTGAGTGCTCACTGCATGACACCTCCTACAACAGTTTCTGCTGGAGCGGATGCCGCATCTCCCTCCGTCTCTTTTGCGGGATTGTTATCCTTTATGGCGTAGATCGCATAGCCATCAAAGATATTAATCTGCATAGACTGGCGATGCTCGCTGTAGGGCAGGCCGAACTGGTTTTGCCAGCCAGCAGGGAATACCGGCGTCCTCGAAGTCTTTGGTTTCTTACCCTCGGGGAAAGTCCTCTGGTACACCTCAGTGGCAGTCAGATCGAAGGCCAGAAGATATTCGCCATTGGCATGAATCAATTTGCCGAGCAGCTTATAACGGTAGTCTGGATTCCAATCCATAAGAGTGACCACCTTCGCAAAGAAGAGCTTGCATGTGGTTTGCTTGGGCTTGCGCTTTCCTTTGGACAGACTGCACCATGCAAAGGAATCACGTTCGCCTTCTTTGCAGGGACGGAGCGCCATGACGCGGGACTCCTGATTGATCAGAACCTGAACGAAATCTGCGTTCGGGAACTTTTGTAAGCAGGCGGAATTGACATAGAACTTACAGTTGTTGAAGGTGACAGACGGTTCGAACATGTGGGCAAAGAACTCTCGTCGAACAACCTGGAAGCCGTCAAAGTCGAAATCATCACCAAGCTCGATGATCTCATCGGAGGGGGACGGAAATACACCTTCTGACTGCAACAGAGTCATTTCCTCTTCCATGCTCTGGTCATCATCCACCATTTTTAACAAGTCCGACAGCATCTGCCGGTTTGCGGTTTCACTCATTTGCAGTCTCCTCCATAGTTATTGTGCTGAGTTCCTGTTTGATGTATGCGCGTAGTTCTTCGAAACCCGTTACGTTTAGTTTTTCGCCTGTCTCAAACAGGCGACCTTCCAATCGCAGTTTCCAATCTTGTTCGCTCTGGCTTTCTATTTCTGACAGCTTGCGCTCGTGTTCATAGAATTGCCGTCCAAATGTCCTTGTCCACTCTTCTGGAATTGCTCGTATGCGTTTCCCAATAGGAGTGAGCGGCTGGAGTGTTGCGGCGCCGTCCTCAGTGCCTTCTCCGGAGGGAAGTACATATGGCTTGAAGAAGGCTTCTGAATTGGAGGCATTGAAGACATAGGCTATTTCTCCGTCCTGTTCCAGCATAGTGCCAATGATTCTGTACTTGTAATCTGTATTCCAGCCAAAGATCGTGTAAAGCGTTTCAAAGAACGCAGCCGAAGGAATGTCTTTGGGATAGTAGATGCGATTGGATATCTTGGAGAACTGGACAGCGTTTCTGTTCTTGGAGTTAGTCGGCCTTACAGCAAACTTTTGCTCAATCGGATTGACAAGCAACTCTACGAAATTCTTCTCCGCAAACTTTCGAACAATGGCGACACTAAACTTGATTTTACGATCACCAAAATTGACCAGAGGGCGGCGATAAGAGTCAAAAAACTCTGAACGTGTTATCTCAAATCCCCGCAAGTCGAAGTCACCTGCCTCTACTGTAAACAGCCGGTCGTTTTCGGCTTCGTCGTTCAGCATGCTCTCGGGGTCTGAATAAACGCTTTGGGCAGCCATAAAGTATTCTTTTTCCTTGAAACCGGCCCAGCGTGGATTGACAACTACAAAGCCCTTGAGCATACCGCTGTCTATGACACGCAGCTCAGGGAGGATGGACTTGTTTCTGTATCTGGCATTGTCTAGCATCCTCTGGACAGCATTGAAATCATCACGGGATACAATTCCTTCGTGATGATTCTTGTACCAGCTCTGGGGCCGTTCTCCTCTGTTCTTTTTTGACAAGTGGTCTCGATAGTTTGGTGTGTATGTCTTCCTGGTTATGACATCACCACAGTGACGCTCGTTGCGGAGGATCTGAACGATGCTGCCAGATGTCCATTTGAGGTTTCCAAGGTAGGTTTTTCGCCCCATAGCAGTGAATGCATCAGCAATCTGCTGGGTCGAGTATCCATACAAGTACATATAGAAGGCCAGCTTCACGGTAGGCGCTTCTTCACGGTTAATGACAAGATTGCCATCAGCGTCGTGGTTATAACCGAGTAGCTTTGGAGTCAGTGGTATGCCGTTGTCTAGTCGCATACGAAGGGAGCTTTCCATGCTGCGGCTTCTGGTGTGAGATTCTTCCTCTGCCATGGTTGCCTGGAATGAGAGTGCCATTTGTGAGTCTTCATTCAGGGAGAAAATACACTCAGACTCAAAGAATACACCGACTGGCGGCTTCATCTCTGCCAAGTCTCGGACGATGCCAATGCACAGGACAACATTTCGGGCAAATCGGGAAACGCTCTTCGTGATAATCATGTCGATCTTGCCGGCCTTGCAGTCAGCAATCATCTCATTAAAACTATCTCTCTTTTTCAGTGACGTGCCGCTGATGCCCTGGTCGGCGTAAATCTTAACCAATGTCCAATTGGGATGGCGGACAACGAAATCTTCGTAGTATTTCTTTTGCAGCTCAAAGGAGTTTGTCTGGCTTACACTGTCTGTAGATACTCGGGCATAGACTGCAACACGCTGATGAACATCGTTGTCGTAGTAATCAACTTGCTTCTTGGCTGGGAAGAATTCGTAGTTGTCAGAGTCAATCGCCACTCGAACTTTCTTTCGTATCTTTTCCTTTGCCCGTTCTTCAGCAACGCGCTTTTCATTATCAACCATTGAGCCTCCTCCTCGGTTCATCATCTTCAGGCAGGATCTGCCAATCAGGAGCCGGCATGAAGAATGTATCCTTCATATCCTCCAGGTAATATGAAGCCAGCGTGAAGATGTCTTCCGAGATGAAGTAGATACCAATGGGCTTTTCCTGTTGGGCAAGAAGTCTGGCGCATATCGTCACCTCATGACTCTTTTTCGAAACGTTGGAAACCTTCTGCGTGATAATCAGATCAATCTTGCCGTCCATGCAGTCATCAAGGAGCCTGCACCACTCTGGTGCCGATTCCATGTTTGGTGGGGACGAGCCGTCGTCAATATAGAATTCCACAAGCTCCCACTTGGGACACAAGGCAATGGTATCGGTGAACTGTTTGATGTGGTATTCAAGATAGTTCTCGTGACGGGTCTGATTGAAATACCGGATATAGATCCCGACCTTGTAAGGATGCGCGGTGTTAGGGCGTTCCCGGCGGATGTTCTGAAGCCAGCTTTTGTGATCAGCAATCTTCCGAGCCTGCTCTGAGTCTTCTGTGAAGATGAGAGAAAACTGAGGCGTTTCCTCAATCTGTTGCATCTTATTGAAAATATCGAGTTCGCTCATGAGTTCCTCCCATATTTCTCTGAGAATAGTGTCTATATTCTATCTGTGGCAGGAACGAAAAGCGATAAACCTACGGTCAAGGGACTTGTCTGTGGGGTTAAAAATGGCAAAAAAAATAACAGATCAGGCACAAACACCTGATCTGTCAAAGGTCATATTCTGTTTTCCTGCGCCGGGTGGCGACTTTGACTTCCTTTACGATTTTGAGGATGGATTCAATTTCGTCCGGCGAACAGTCACCAAGGAGTTCTTCAAACTCTGCCTGATAAAGATGATTGACTTGAGGGATGTCCGGACGTAGAAGGGTGTCGGTCGACACCTGCAGGGCCTCAGCAATACGAATGAAGGAACCCAAAAGCATTCTGGTTTTTCCAAGTTCTATGGCTCCGATTTGAGGCAGGGAAAGATGAGCCTTATCCGCTAAGGTTGACTGGCTCATACCTCGCTGCTTGCGTACTGCTCTGATACGCGCACCAATCACTTCATATTCAGCGTATTTGTTTTCCTCCACTGCTTCACCTCATTTCGGCTATAGGCTATATTTCTGCCGTAAGTATATCAAGTAGAGGCTAAATTATATATAAAGCCAAGACTGCATTATAGTGTCTACTTTATAATTTACCTGCAAAATTTTTTTGGAGGTAAATACTATGGAAGACATCAACAAGGTGATTGGCAAACGGATCAAAGCGGTTCGAACGAAGAAGGGATTATCGCAATCGAAACTCTGCGACCTAATCAACATGAACCCCTCGTACATCAGCTATGTGGAGAACGGACAAAAAGGCTTGAGCCTTGAGTCCCTTATACGGCTGGCAAATGCACTCAATGCAACGGCAGATGAATTGTTGCAAGATTGCCTTGAGAATACGGTCAAGACATCTAATCATGAGTTTGCAGCTATCCTTTTCGACTGCAGCGACTATGAAAAGAGAGTGCTGTTGGATGTTGTTACGGCAGCGAAAACCTCACTCCGCGCAAATGCGTCCAGATTTGTATTTCCTCGCAGATAATTGTAGCTATTCTCAACAGAAGACTCAATCAACCTGCGGCATAAGCTCTTGACTGTGAGGCTAATACTGGCGTTTCGTTGCTGAGGGAAAAACTACATTTTCGGCAAAACTGACTACATTTTCGGAAATCACGAGATTTCCAAAGACATCGTTGCTATAATGTTCAGCAAATACAGAGATGATTATGGGACAGTACCTATGCGATACTGGTTACAACCAGAATTGCTCCCCTGCGCAATTCTCAGAGAAAGGTGGAGAATGCAATGATCTATTACACCGGCGATATCCATGGCTCCGGGAGAGAAGTGATAAACTTCTGCGCCAGAATGGAGCCTACAGCCGATGATACTATCGTTATTCTTGGCGATGTAGGTGCCAATTATTGCTGTGACGGACGCGACAGGATTCTGAAGAAAGTGCTGAATAGTCTCGGCCCCACAGTCTTCTGCATTCATGGCAACCATGAGCGTCGCCCTGCAACCATCTCGTCCTATAAAGAAAGAGAATGGAAAGGTGGCTCTGTCTGGTATGAAGATGACTATCCCAACCTTCTCTTCGCCAGGGACGGAGATGTCTTCAATATCGAAGGTATTTGCCATCTGGTGATAGGTGGCGCCTACAGTGTCGACAAGTTCTATCGCCTTGTGCGAGGAGCTGGATGGTGGCCCGATGAGCAGCCATCCGAGGAGATCAAGGCCTATGTGGAAAGCCAAATTCAGAAGCACAAGAAAGTAGATGTGGTGCTGAGTCATACTTGCCCGTATAAGTACGAGCCGGTGGAGGCCTTTCTGCCGATGATCGACCAGTCCACTGTGGATGACAGCACAGAGCGGTGGCTCGACGAAGTCGAAAGGATGCTCGAATACGATGCATGGATGTGTGGTCACTGGCACATCAACAAGAGGATAGATAAGATGCACTTCCTCTACCATGACTTTGAGGCATCCTCACAGTTGTGGTTGTAAAAATTAGCCGCTAGGAAAGAGGAACAATGCTGTGATGAAAGAAAAGCAATACTATCGACTGATTTTAGATGACTACTCTGCGGCGTCTTTCACAAGCTTTAATAAGCATTATTTCGGAACATGGGAGGAAATTGAAGCTCTTCTCAACGAGCTGGATGAGAATAATCACTCGGAAGATAGCCACAAGAGCTTGCTCACTGCTTTCCGCGCTTACGAGGCTGGACAGACAGATGTAACCCACAACGTTGCATTTCAGGAAGTTCCATTTCTCGTACCTGCCCAGTTGCTCCGCTCAGAAAAGGTGGAGCTGGAAAATCACGCCTGGGAGCATCTAAACACATGGCATTGTCCATATAACATGAGATGCGACAAAGTTGTGTCCGAGCATCTCTGGTTTGAGTGCGAAGGTGAATGGATCAGAGCGGTTAAAGCCGAGTTTATGTTTCTCAGATATCAAGGCCCCATCGGTCAGTGGAAACTGGTTGGTGATATGCTTTGGGGGTTCCCAGGGATGCTAACTGGAGATCCAGCAAAGTTCTATAATGTGCTGGCTGAACCTGAGAAGTACTTCAAGACAAAGAGTGACTTGGAGGCAGATTGGCAGGCGTTCAGGGGAATGCCAGATCCCGATTACGCAGAGTTCTGCAACGACATTTTCGGTGATGGATGAGCGAAAGGAAGGCTCAATGGATAACTACCAAGAAGCGTACGACAAAATCAAAACCGCAGTCGAAGGCATAGAGATGCTTAGAAAGGCGGCATTCAAGCAGTATTCTTTCCTTGTCGATGAAGTGGTACATAATCGCATCACGGATCAGCGGGAAATCGAACGAATCATGGATGGCCTCATTGACTTCGGTGACTATGAGGAGTTCCTGAATATCTACAAAGTTCTTTGCCGGCACGTGTTCTACACTTATCCGGAAATGGTGGGGGAACACGTTGCTCTCTGGCGAATACAGTTCTCTGGCTTAGAGGATAACTCAGAGGAGGAAACGCAATGTTTGAATGTGTAAAGAAGAAACTCTGGATTGCCAGAAACGCCAGAATTGTCAGACACCATTACAAACGCTGGCCGTATCACCTCTATAAACCGGGGAAGTTTGATGACTTCAATCATGAACACACCTGCATCGCATCACGACTTGCCAATGTGGATCTGGCAGACATCTGCCCGCTGAAAATCAAGCGCGGTATGATTCCCGGCGATGAGGATGAATGTGAGCAGTGTAGATACTTCGGCACGATCAACTATCGGTTTGACCCTTCGACCGGGAAAAAGCAGCTTTACTTTGAGCTGAGCGCGGATGCGGTGAGCTTGTTTGAAACTGAAGCGAACAGCTGAATTCCACCTGGCTATTTGGTGCCGGTTGTGGTAATTGTTCGTATTGAAAAGGAGGCGGCAGCTGATGATTTATGTATTATCTGACATCCACGGTCAGAAGAGGCGCTTCGACTCAATCATGAAGCAGATAAACCTTCAGCCGGAGGATACGCTCTACATCCTCGGCGATGTGATAGATCGTAATCCTTACGGCATTCAGATCCTGCGTAAGATTATGAAGATGCCCAATTTGAAGATGCTCCTCGGCAATCACGAACTTATGATGCTGGATGCGCTGTATTACCCGCACGATGACTACAAATTCGGATGGCAGTTCCGAAAGGAAGAACTGCTCAGACGCTGGTATCACAATGGCGGGGACATCACTCACAGGTATCTCAAACATATCCGGAAAGACATCCGCACAGAGATATTCGAGTTTCTGGACCATCTACCCCTTAATGTGGAGATTACTGTCGCCAACAAGAAGTACATCCTTACACATGCGGCGCCTATCAAGATATTTGAGGAGATGCGGCTGCGAACCAGTTTTGACGAAGAGAAGATGTTCGCTGTCTGGCATCGCTTCCAGGGATGGGAGGAATATCCTTGCGAGGAAACGGTAATCTTTGGCCATACGCCTACATACCACTTCCAAAGAGCCTGCTGCCCAATGGATATCTGGTACGGCAAAGGCTTGATTGGTATCGACTGTGGGGCATCTTATCCTGAAGGTGAAGACCCTTGGTCTGGGCGCAGAGGCCGCTTGGCCTGCCTGCGGTTAGACGACATGAAAGAGTTCTACTCTGAAGAGAAGGAGATTGAAGACGATGAAATTGAAGATATCTGATAAGTTGGCGCAGCCCCAAGTCAGCCATTACATTGAGTGGCTTGGACGTGTCGGCTATCGAAATGTAAACTGTACAATGGCCTACACTGATCGCTCCTACGAGCTGATGGATGAGCTCTTCGCACTGCTTAAGAAACTGAAGCCGGTGTCAAAGAGCGGAGCCAAGCAGCTCTGGCTTTGTGCCAGTCGAGGCAACATCGAGGACTTTGCGAAGTCTTACGGAGAAGTTGAGGATCTCATCGAAGAGGGGCAAGTCAAGGACAAGGCGCAGTATGAAGAATACTGGAAAGAGACATTCCCTAACGAGTACGAGTGGTATGAGATGACTGCCGTCGAAGATCCCGACATCACCTATCAGGCCGTCTTTCTACAGCATCAGCATGTGCTGGAGCAGGACGGCAGAGAAGAACGCTTATCCTTCACTCACGACGTCGAGGAGTTTGTTGAATGGCTGATCGAGTCGGTGCGCTTCTGCATTGAGGCGTTGGAAGCCGGAACATATAACGATACACTGGAACAGGAACTCCCAGACAAGCACAGAACCGGAACGATCCTCCGAAAAGACCTTTGGGAAGTGTATCCAGAAGGACGTGAGGAATACTTCGAAGACATCTCGCAGGACGAGATAGAAGTTTTCCTGGAACATGCAATCAGCGATCCCGACCTTCTGGCTGACAGACTCGACAACTTCACCGCCAATGACTTCTTCCGTTGCTGTGCCTTGGGGTACAACGCAAACAAATATGAGGGCACTGAAAAGACGCCTCGTGAGCAATACTTCTGCCATGCAGATGGACGGGATGGTGGATTAGGTGACATCGACCCTGACGATCCGAAAGCTTTCGCTGAGTGGTTGCATTGCCGAGAACACCACGGCGCACATCCATGGGAAGTCTGTCGTGGCGGGAACTCGACCCATGTGGATCTGCGAGTACTTGATGATGACAAGGGCTACTTCCTCTATGTGGCCGGAACCTCCACCTGGCGATCCGTCGAAGCAATTAAGTTCTTCCTCGCTCTCCGAGAAGCGGGACTGCCGGTAGTGATTTATCATGCAGAGCTCCTGAAAGATCGGCTCCGCGGTATGGAGAAGGTCGGCGTTGTGCCATTCGGTGTCATGCCGGCATACTGCCATTCCTGGTTCCCTGGAGAAGAAATCGAGGCTTTTACCAACCTCTCTTACGAAAAGCCTGAAAAGATGGCGGCACTGTGTACCTGGCAGCCGCTGACGAAATACGAATTGATCTAAGTAGAAAGTGTGGTGAAGACACATGATTCTCTTCACAAGCGACCTCCACTTTGGTCACCGCAATATAATACGTCATTGCAATCGACCATTCTATTACGTCGAAGAAATGGACGAGTTCCTGATTGACAAGTGGAACAAGAAGGTCGGAAAGAACGACACCGTTTATGTCCTTGGCGATTTGATGTTCAGAAACGAAAAGGCTCCAGAGGAATACCTCCGGAGGCTCAAGGGGAAAAAGTATTTGATCACTGGCAACCATGACAGGGACTGGGTGAAAAAGTGTGACCTCTCTGAGTGGTTTGAGAGTGTAAACAGACTTGATTTCATTTCAGACGGTAAGCGACAGATGGCGCTCTGCCATTTCCCGATGATGTCCTGGCCGCACATGACACGATGCTATATGGTGCATGGACACATTCACAATGATACGACCGCTGAATACTGGCCGCTCATTCGAAACAATCCGCTGATGCTAAATGCAGGCGTTGATATCAATGGCTTTGAGCCTGTCACATTCGAGGAGATGGTCGAGAACAATGAACGATTCAAGGCGCTGTCAATGATTGAGGTGGATGCCAATGAAAACATTTCC
>JBJDYH010000209.1:0-39366 GCA_051867135.1 Faecousia sp.
TACCATGAGGTTGATTGGCGGGTTGAACAGATGAAGAAGCTTACGCCGACAACTTACGCCTACTTCACAGAGCTGGCGCTGCACAACTGGGGTTTCCCTCAAGGAGGATGATCCATGACTAAGATGACAGAAGCGAGCAAACGGTGCCTTGCTGAAACAGCAAGAAACCTCACCAAATCTGATTTTGAAGTGACCCGCCAGGCTGATGACAGTCTGGCAATTTTCTTTCAGGGGAAACCGCTCTGCAGTGTCACAACTCCTGGCGGGATAACCTACCGACAGGAAAACCTCGCTACGCCTGAGCAGGAGGCGGCGAAAGAAGCCGCCTATGAAATCGTCAAAGTTACAGCAGAGTATATGCGAAATATGGAGCAAGCTCCACCGCTGAAAGCAGATACTCTGGATGACCGCTACAAAGTGCTGGCAGATTTCAATGGCACTGTCCTTGCTGGCCGAGAGAGCCAGTATGGTGTCCAGTTTGTCACTTGGGACTGGGACTTCGACCGTTCCGGTCTTTCCCATGGTCATTATTGGGGTGACCAGTATATGAGCGCAAAACAGGACTTCGCAACACGCTCTGGCCTGATTGATGAGCACAGTTTGTTCAACCATGAGCAAATGACCGAGATATATCGGTGTTGTGCAGATACCTTGGAGTCTGGTTATGACCTCACTGCAAAAGAAGAGAAGCTCATTGATGGCATTCGTGATCAGATTGAACGTGCAGTTCCTGACCTTGCGGAAAGGATCGAGAACCAGAAGCAAGAGACCGAGCAAACGATGCAGGGCCCGACAATGTAAAAAAGGAGAATTATATACATGGAAACTATCTATCGCATCCTCGGCAAACGTGGCCGTATTACTATTCCCTACATTCTGCGTATCAACATGGGTTTTCATCCGAACGATCTGGTCAGCTTCCGGCGTGAAGGCGACAAGGTGATCGTTAAGCGGGAGAAGGTGTGCGACAACTGTTGCTCCGCAGACAAGAGCGAACTTCCCGTCACCTCCGCGGCCCTGAAAGAGTTCCTCAGTTCTCTGCCCACTGATGTCCAGAAAGATGCGCTCGTGTATCTGAGCCGAGGCTTGTGCAATGAGAATTCTTAAGGTTGAACCTGGCGCAAAGGCCTATGAGAAAGATATCGAAAACACCCTGGAAAGCCTACAAGAAGAAGTCGGTGGAGGTCTGATCCAACCGTTGTATATGGGCGACGGTACCATCCTGTGCTGTAACGATGATGGAAAGCTCCTCGGGATGGAAATGAACAGACGCCTTGGTAGAGATATCATCTGCGGTCCCTTCTTTGTTGTCGGCGATGGCGGTGAAGATTTTGTTTCTCTCACCGATGAGCAGATGAACGTCTATATGGAACTGTTCGGAAATCCCGAACAGTTCGCAGCATACGAGCCAGATGCACAACCTCGTGCCTGGCTTATTTCATTTTGATACGACGCTCCTCCCTGGCGTGGCCTCCTTTTTGCGGAAGTTCGGGGCCACGCTATTTTTCGAGGAATGACTAGACTTACTTGAAAGTCAGAAAGGAAAACAATGTCTCGATACTTTATGCAAGATACTCGCCTTGCGGCATTCGAACGCGAGATGATGGCTAAACCCGGCTTCGGGTCTCGCCGTATTAAAGAGGATGATGAAGCAGAGCCTGAAACTGTACGCCGTGGTTATTCCAAGGGGCAGGTTCGTGACATGGGCTTTCCCATGTCTGACTATGACTTTCCCGAGGGAGAAGGATCCTTTACAGGAACCTTGGTAATGAAACGGTGGAATAGACAGAACGGCCTCATCTGCTACTTCAACACCAATGATGGCTACAAATACAAACTCTGTGTCTGGTTCAGCCATGATGACAAACGAGCTTACCGGCCAGCGAAATCCGAAGTCGACATCTCATATCTTGAGATCGGATCCACTTTGAAGGTTGCATATGGCCTGACCAAAAACGGAAAGAGCAAGTGGCTTGATGTTGAAGTTTTGGAGGTGCCTACATGATGTTTTCTGTTGTTATCCGAAACAAAGACCATCCTGAGTACGGCGAGGCAACCATTCCATTCCCCGTCAAAACCGAAAACTACGACGAAATCATGGGCATGATGGAGCAACTGGAAATCGGCAATGCCGTTGCCTCTGACTGTTACATTGAGTCCATCGACAGTTGGTATACCAGTCTGAAGTGTCTGGAAGGAAAGACCGTCAACTTCGACGAGTTGGACTATCTCGCCAAGCGGATTGAAAGCTATAACGAATATGAGGCCGCACAGTTCCAAAGTGTCGTGGCACTGAGAAAGGCAGAAAATCTTCCTGAGCTCATCAACCTGACCTTCAGCTCCCAACAGGCCACGGTAATCACGAACTTCTCAAACCTGAAGGAAGTTGGTCAGGACCATATCATGACCCGAAACGGCGGCATGATGAGCCGAGAGGAAGCGGAATCCACCGACTTTGAAAGGGTGGCCAGAGAACTCATCGGCAGCGGCAAAGGTGTGGTCACCCCCTACGGTGTCGTTTACGACAACGATATGAAGATGGATCGCCTGTACACCAAGGGCAGTCCATTCCCCAGCTATTACTATGAGCCGTCCACACTTGTAGTGGAGATGACCTCGGCGAGAAAGCCCTACCGGCCCGACAATGAGTCTGATAAGACCTGGCTTTTCTTGCCCATGTCTACTAAACAGCTGGAACATGCCATGATGAGAGCAGGCCTTGTCTCTTTTGATGATATGCGCCTGCGCTTTGTGGAAAGCAATATGCCTGAGTCTGTGGATACGGTTATCAACTTCGAGCATGAAGGTATCCTTGAACTCAATGAAATGAGCAAAGTAATCAAGGCTCTGCCCGATGCTGACAGGGCAAAGCTCGACGCTGTCGCCTTATTTGTCCAGCCGCAGTATGCCTTCCAAATTAAGCTCCTTGCAGAAAACCTCGACCAGTTTGAATTCATCCCCGGCGTAAAAAACGCTGAGGAATACGGCAGGTATATGATTCAGGAGTCCGGACACTTCGAGTATGACCCCAATCTGGAGAACTTCTATGATTACGCCAGATATGCCGAGCAGCGTATGAGAGAACAGTCCGGTGAGTTCACGTTGAATGGCTACGTTTCCTACCACGGCACGATGAGCATTGATGAGCTTATCATGGAAGATCCCGCTTCCCAGAGCATGAAGATGGGTGGTATGTCCATGTGAAGAGAGAAACAGATCTTGCGCAGCTCAAAACGCTGGCGAAAACATTCCTGCACTTCGACATCCAACTAACCAAGTTTTCACCGATGATCGTGAAGCATCCGTTCACAAACAGTGGAATTTCTGGGCTTCGTGATGATGACGGAAGAATTGTTATGGCAGATTTAGTGGGCAGCACTGAGGACTTGGAAAAATGGCAAAAATGCGTTGCCGAGCAGATAGATGAAACGGACACTCCATTTCGCCTCTTCATGATGATTGAAAAGTCCTATGCACTCGGCTTCCTGAAATATGCAGAGCCATATCTATCGGAGCAGGATTTTGGCCAGCTCCTCTCCTCGGCTTGGATTTCTAATGAATCGCCTAACAGTGACCCGAATATCAGCAAACACCGCTTTGTTCGCATGTTCAAGTCTGTTTCACCGGAATATCTGATGGGTGTTGAAGAACTGCAGCAGCTCCAAGAGCTGGACGAAACGGTCACCATTTATCGTGGAGTAACACCGTACAACCAGAATAACATCAAAGCCCTGTCCTGGACTTTAGACCGAGATAAAGCCGAGTGGTTCGCCCACCGATTTGGTGAGGATGGAACTGTGTATGAGGCACAGATCGCCAAGGAACACATCCTCGCACTCTTCATTGGGCGTAACGAGGCTGAGGTAATTGTTGACCCGAGGCAGCTGAAAGAAATCACCATTTCGAAAGAGCTAGAGCAGGGGCCGACTATGACAATGTAGGTGAATACAATGATTGACTTGCTTCTTAATCACGGGAACAAGCATGAAGGAGTCTACCTCAGACTTCCTGCAACCCCCGGCGAAGTCGGAGAGGCCTTCGGTATGCTCGAACGCCTCGGCGCTGGTCCCGTTACGATCTTTGACGTCGAATGTACTGTCCCAAACGTGCGACAGTACATTATTAACGCCGATATCAATGACAACGCAACTTTCGAAAAGCTCCAGAAGCTATCGCAGAGGATTAGCGCCA
This sequence comes from Faecousia sp., assembly GCA_051867135.1. Taxonomy (GTDB): domain Bacteria; phylum Bacillota; class Clostridia; order Oscillospirales; family Oscillospiraceae; genus Faecousia. The sequence continues at coordinate 4,192 of JBJDYH010000209.1, forward strand.
TGGATCGTGAGGAGTGTTGTGTCTTCTCAGGCGCTCTGGACAACGAGAGTATCAACGGCCTGGATGATATGCTTCGTGTGGCGCAGAATCTGCGAGGTTACATTCTTCTGCCTAATATAAACTCTGATGCGGACCTTGTGTAAATGGTAAAGTAAAGTACAGAGTTTTCCGCCATTAAGACTACATAGTTTTTCGCCACGAAGTACAGAGTTTATCGCCACAGACTACACAGTCTCCAGATTATTGGTAAAATATGATTAACCAACACTGGAGGCAAAGAGAAATGAAGGGATATACTGTGTACAATGCGATTCACCAACTTAAGGATCGCGGTTTCAAAAAAGACGCTGTCGCCAAGCAGCTCAATATAAATTGGCGGACGGTAGACCGATACTGGGCGATGTCTGTTGACGAATACGAAGAAAAGCATCTTCACCTTTACCGAGAAAAGGCGCTGGATGGTTACCGCGATCAAATCATTCGTTGGCTGAGAACCTATCCAACACTTACCGCTGCACAGGTCTGTGATTGGCTGAAAGAGCACTATGATGAAAACTTTACAGAAAGAACGGTATCTCGCTACGTAAAGGCCCTCAGAGAAGAGTACAAGCTGAAAAAATGCCTTCGGCCTCGCGATTATGAAGCGGTTCCAGAGCTTCCTATGGGGCAGCAATTACAAGTCGACTTTGGACAGATACCCATGAAGAACGTGGATGGCGGAACAACAACGGTCTACGTGGCGGCTTTTCTGCTGGCTCGCTCGCGCTACAAATATGCAGAGTGCCAAAGCCGGCCATTTACTTCAGTTGACTTGGTAAATATCTGCCATAATTGCTTCCGCTACTTTGGCGGAATGCCGCAGGAGATGGTGTTTGACCAGGACAGCATCGTCTGTGTGAGCGAGAATGCCGGCGATATCATCTACACGTATGAGTTTGAAAAGTTCCGGCAGGAATGCAAAATGGCTATTTACATGTGCCGGGGAGCCGATCCGGAAAGCAAAGGCAAAATTGAGAATACCGTGAAATATATCAAGGGCAACTTTTTGAGCAACCGGCTCTATGTGGATGATGGAATCCTCAACGGAAGCTGCCTGGAATGGCTGGAGCGCACAGCGAATGCCAGAGTGCACGGAACGACGAAGCGTGTCCCGGCCGAAGTGTTTAAAGAGGAACGGGAATATCTGCGTCCATTGATCCTGCATGACCAGCTGCAACGGCCGGTGGTCTGCCGGACCGTCCGCAAGGACAACACCATCATCTACGACAGCAACCGCTATTCCGTCCCTCTCGGTACTTACAACACGCAGCCTGAAGTGCGAATCGAGGCCGTGGATGGCATCCTCTATATCCAGACGATATTTGGCGAGCCAATCTGCGAGCACCGGATCTCCACAGGCCGCGGGCTGCTGATCCAGAACAAGAGCCACACCAGAGACCGCACAGCGGCGGTGGACAGTGTCCAGGAAGAACTTGATGCCAGATTGCACGGCCAGGCTACAGATTTTCTGCAGACCATCCGCACGGAGAAGTCTCGTTATGCCAGGGACCAGTTCCGGCTGATCCAGTCTCTTCTCGACCAGTATGGACTGGATGCTACCCTCGATGCCGTTGCCTTCTGCGAACACAGCCGAATCTACAGCGCAAACACGATGAAGGATTATCTGGAACACCAGGCATCTTTGAACCCCCCTATGAAGCAATCTCCGGCCGTGCCTCCACTGATTCCGGTGGACAAAGCCAAATACCACATAACAACCCAAAAACGGCCGCTTGAGGTCTATGCGAGAATGGGGGTGCGGTGATGCTGACTCCATTGGAGCGAGTGAACAATCTGCTTGCCGATCTCCGTATTGCGCCGGTGGACTTTGATGCGATCTACCGCGGGAAAAACAAACTGAGCCCGCTGGAAAGCGTGGAACTGTTTCTCTTGGAAGAGCAGAGGATCCGTATCCAGAAACAGAATGATTTGCGCAGAAAGCGTGCAGCGCTGCCTGCGGAGAAGACGCTGGACTCCTTCGATTTTGGCTTCCAGCGCAGTGTCTCCAAAGAGCAGATGCTGCGTTTGAGCGACATGACTTGGGTGGAACAGGCATTTAATATCTGCTTCCTTGGCCCGCCGGGCGTTGGGAAAACGCATCTGGCGCTCTCCCTGGCAGTGCGGGGGCTGGATCTTGGATATGCGGTGATTTTTGAGACACTGGACAACCTCATGAAGATCCTGAAGACTGCTGATATTTCCGGTGCCAGCAAACGGCGCATGAAGCAGCTGCGAAAAGCCGCATTGATTGTGGTGGACGAAGTGGGGTTTATGCCGCTTTCCCCGGCCGAAGCCAATCTGTTCTTTAGCTTTGTGTCCTCGATGTCCGAAAGAACCTCGCTCATTATTACTTCCAACAAGGGCTTTGATGAATGGGCCGATTTCCTCGGGGATGCCACCATTACGACGGCGATTCTGGACCGGCTCATCCACCGCTGCGAGATTATTAACATGACCGGCAACAGCTACCGCCTGGAACACCACCAGTCCATTACAGGCTGAATTGGCGCCTCAGTGCGGCAAACTCTGCATTGCTGGCGGAAAACTCTGCAGTGCTGGCAAAAAACTCTGCACTTTGTGGCGAAAATTTCTGTATTTCTATTGACTGCTTACACCTTGGCCGTTTTCTGGTAGAAAGCGGTTTCAAAGACTGTCCAGAAGATATGCAGGCCTACCTGAACTACGATGCCATCGGTAGAGACTACCGTTCTGAGTATGGCGGTGCGTTCGGATCAGGCGGTTTCGTTCGTCGAAGAAGCTCCTTTGAGCCAGAGGAAACGCCCAACCCAATCATCACTCTGTATATGCACACCGCATTATCGAAAAGCTCTGGTGAATTACCGTACCCACTCAAGCTCCCCGCAACGGAGATGCAGCTCAACCAAGCAAAAGCACGAATGTGCATCGATGAGTTCAGCGAAGCAACTATTACAGCTATCGAGTTCAAACCTGCTTTTCTGGTAGACAATGTTCCCACAGAATGTGTGAGCGTCGGCATTGCCAACGATCTGGCCATGGAGATAGAACACATGATGCAAACGGACGGAGAGTTGCTCAAGTTCTTCTCCGTAATGGAAGTTGAGAAGCCCCAGACGATGGCTGCGGCATTGGATCTGGCCATCGATCTGGATAACTACGAGAGAGTCCCTGATGATGTTGAGGAATATGGCATGTCCGTCTTACAACGCTATCGTGGAGATGAAGAGCTCTTCGAACTTATCGAAGGTTATATCGACTACGACCTCTTTGCAAAGGATATGATGCGGGAGGATGGTGTTCGCAGAACGGAATATGGGCTGATCCGCAGGCTTGATGAGCCTTTCCCAGAAGAAATGCAGTCCATGCAGATGGGAGGGATGTGAAATGAGGAAAGCAGTAATTATCACTGTGGCTGCTCTTGCTGCAGTTGGTGCCGCAATTGCAGGTTATACTGTGTACTACAAACAGCGGATTGTTTAACCTGGCTATTTGCCAGAAGCTGTGATATGTTTTGTAACTACCAGGACAGAAAGAGGTGAAACTCATGCAGAATTGCGAAAATAAATCGGGTTTAACGATGCGGGCAGCTTCCAGTGATGAAGCTGCCCGTTTCTATGCATTGTCACCCGAGCAAGATATTGAACTTGGCTGTATTGGCCATGTACGTATCGACTTCGGTCGAAGCGGAACGGAGTTTTGGCACACGTGGCATCCTCGAGGCCCCGAGGAACTCAATTCGACGGAGTTTAAGGAAGAACTTGGCGAAGTGGTTGATGCAATGCGCAACCATGTTCTAAAGAACTTTGCTTCTATGTCAAGCTTTTGCAACACGCACGGTGGTGAAATCAGCGGAGGTTGGGCTCAGAACTATGGTTATGTCATGGAAACAGACAATTATCAATATTATCTGCGATGTAATCCCGTCCGTGGTGACTACCACGCCTATTTGACATGCTATGACAAGCGAATACAGCAGATGAACCAGCCCTCGGTAGTTGGAATTGTTCATTACGCAAATGGAGAAGCTGCCGAGTACCGAGATGCTCAAGAATACCTCAATACGATCAGAGAGGAACTGCCTTACGCCAGCGCCACAGGGTTCCGCTTTGAAACACAGATCGATGATCCTCAAATCCGCAAAGCAATAGATGATGCAATCTATGACCTTTATGGCGAAGTAAAGCCTAACTCCGTTGAGGAGTGCACCCCCAAAGCGGAGATGCAGTTGGGAGGAATCTAAAATGACAATCTCCAAAGAATGGCTTGAATTCCTGAGAGAACAGTATCCTGTGGGCTCTCGAATCATGCTCAGAGAAATGAAAGATCCCTATGCGCCGGTTGAACCCGGCACCATGGGTACCCTTCAGCATATTGATGACATGGGGCAGTTTCACATGCAGTGGGATAACGGTCGCACCTTGGCACTTGTCATCGGAGTGGACAGCTTCAGTGTCATTCAGCCTGAGCCCAAAACCCTTAAGCTGTATATGCCCATGGTGGCTGACGTCTATGGGTACGATGAGTGGGGCGAGCTTGAAAACGAAAGCTATCAGATCGAAGGCCATGGTCTTTGTTCCTATGAGGACAAAATCATTACTGCGCTGGTAAAGAACCGAATGCCCGAGGAAACGGAACGTGGCCTCATGCATTGGTATAGTGATAAGGACAGCATTAATACTAAAGTTACGTCCGCGGTGTTCACTGCCGAGGTGCGTGATGGACAGCTCTGGGGTGTGGCTGAGTGCCGTGTTATCGGTGAACTCACACCCCAGGAACTGGATACTTTGAAGGAATACATCACCGGTCAGGCATCGGACGGTTGGGGTGAAGGCTTCGAACAGCGTGAGCTACAAGTCGACGAAGGCGAAATGTATGTCCATCTGTGGAGCTGGAACGATAACTGGAGTATTGAAACAGAAACCGAACGCTTTGCACCGAAGCTGGCCGAAGACCTTCCTGACCTCTGCTTCTCCACTCTTCCGAGCACTGGTGAATTGATTTGTATTAAGAAGGGTGAAAGCGGTTATTACCCCTCTGACTGGAGTACCGATAACCCTGAGCGCAACGCCGAGCTGGCCGAGTTCAATAACGAACGGCTGGGCGTAACTGCGGCACAGCGTCAGGCTATGGAGTGTGGCTCCATGCATGGTTGGGGTTGCCCAGGTGCTGATCCCAGTACATACGAGAGTGAACAGACGATGGGAGGTATGACTCTTGGCTAACATATTTCGTGTAGAACTGGCCAATGCTGACCAACGCTTCTGCGAACTCACCTTGCCAGCAACTGACTATGAACTTTTGGACGCTCTGGACAAGCTCCAGATGCAGCCCGGAGATCTGCCTCGATTGGAGATCTATCAACATACTGGCCAGACAGAACACCTACAGGTTTATCTGAACGACTGCACCCTCTACGAGCTCAATGCATTCGCAAGAAAACTTGGTGGAATGACTCAAGATCAGCGAGGCGCTTTCGAGGGTATCCTGCAGATTGCGCTGGATAAACGTGAAGGGCCTATGTCCGTGAAAGATCTCTTTACTTACGCCAACAGTACGGATGGTTGCCACGTGTTGGGCGATGTCCGTAACGATGAACAACTTGGCCGTTTCTATGCTGAAAACGACTTCATACCTGAACTAGAAGACGTCTCTGACTTTGCCTTCGAGCGACTCAACTTTGCCAAGATCGGTAAGGAAATGCGAGAGGGAGAGCGAGGCGTCTTCACACGTTACGGATATGTCCTGCAAAATGGAGAATTACGCCCTGACCTTGCAGATAACAATGCGCCTCCCAGGACTCCTGAATACACCCTTCGCCTTCTTATCGGACGATATCCCTTTGAGACTGGCGGTGATCCTGAGATCACAACCAGTCTGGATCTTCCTGCAAATGTAGAAGGGCTGAACAAGGCTCTCGAGTATGTCGGTGCAGCATCGTGGGAAGAGGTCATCTTCACTGTCGAAGACTCTGCTTGCCCTGGTTTCCCCGATGATGTGTATGGGGATAGTTTCGATGAGTTGAACGACTATGCGCAGACAGTAAAGGAAATTCAGCAGGCAGGCAATCTGACAAAACTCAAGGCTGTTCTTGCTGCTAAAGAATGTAGCTCCATCGTTGAAGCCATGGAAATCATGGATCGGTTGGAGGATTTCTTCGTGGAAGAAGACAAGGTAACTCCAGCCGATGTTGCAAGAGAAGAGATCCGCTTCTCTCTGTCTGATGAAGAAGCAGATATGTTGTTGAAGCATGTAAATCTTTACGACTATGGCAAAGAACTTATGGCTCACTATAACAGCCAACTGACCGATTACGGTCTTGTGGCTCGAAGAGATGGTCAGCCTATTCAAGGCCAGACACCGGAAAATACCATGAGTATGGAAATGAGGTGAAGATGCATGATCGATCTTTATAAACTTATGGCCTCTGAGAATGTGGTGAGAGCTTACACCTACCGCGGGAGAGATAGCGAAGAGTGCTGGTTCGATGGAACGCCAGACAACATTGCCTCTTTCATAATTAAGAATCAGGATGCCGACAGAATTGTCCTAACTGATCCTCTCGACCGCTTGGTCTTAAACACATACGGTAGTATGATCGACAGTTGCCCCGACCGAGAGCGAATGATGCGTATTGCCCAGAAGCTGATCCCAATGCAGATGGATGAGCTGGAGCCTGCAGTTGTCCCTCTCTATAGCAGAGAAGAAATGGACTACGGGTACCCAAACACAGAAGCAGTTGTCGGCATTTTCCGGCATGGCGAAGACGATTACTCGCTTTGGGATGTGAGCCTACCGCAGAGCATTGTGGCACAGGTTAAGGCTGAGGCGCAAATCATTCGGCCTGACCTGGAAGCCTTGCTGAAAGAAATACCTGAAGAGGGAGCGCTGCCAGAAAACAGACTTTACCTGTTGGAGAGAACTGGAGAAAGCCAGTCTCTGTTCTACGCCAAAGTCGGAACTGATTTCCTTGATGAATTCAGCCACCTTGGAGTCTCAGTAAGAGGTAAGCTTTCCGACATTCTGGAGGAGATACAAGCGTCTGAGACAGAGATAAGCATCATGTGGGATGACCTGAAACCAGAAACCCAGGATCGGATCAAAAAGATGTTGGGCGATAACGGAAACTATGATACTTTCCCCATCTCCACTATCTATGCCCCAGAGCAAGAGCAAGGCATGAAAATGGAATGAGGAGGTCGAAATGAACTTTTTCGAACAGGAGCTTCGAAAGCTATTTGAGGAACAACATCCTGACGCAACATTTGTCGGCAGGAACTGCTATATTCCCCTCGGAGATCAAGTGAGAGCCTGTATCTCATTCAAGACAAATGGTTATGCCGACCATTACGACACTCTTCACGTGAAAGTCCTTGACCGGAAAGAAGGTTCTATCGATAGCATCACCATTAGACTGTCCGAGCTGTTGGGCAAGAAGCAATCCCCCAGCCCTTACTTGAAGGACGGAGTTAATCCACATATTTGGGTGAACGGTGATAAAGCTGAGTGGTACGGTTTCAGGCCGAACACTCGAGACTATGCGCTGATGCGGGAGGCAACAGAAGACTACATGGACGTATTCCGCGATCCGGAGATGGCTGAATCACATGGAATGACAATGCACATGTAGTTCGAAACGCTACGCCATGTACCAGGAAAAACAAAAACTATAACCAGCGGTCAACAACTTGACTGCTGGTCGATGGTAAGGATGTTCGGCTTCTTCTATACTATGAGCATCAATAGAGAGGAGAACACCATTCATGGAGAATCAGATTGATACAGCCACATTACCAGTCGTACTCAACATTCCAGAAGTCGCCAAGCTCCTTCGATGCAGCAGGTCAGGCATTTATGATTTATGCAAGTCGGATCTCGGATTTCCGTGCTTCCGCGTTGGAAAGCGAGTTCTGGTACCGCGTGATCTTTTGCTGGAATGGCTTGAGCAGCAGGTTGCTCAGAATGCGGAGAAAGGCGGCTTTGAAGATTGGAAGAACGAACCGTTCAAAGGATATCGGGAGGCGATGGAGTTTGCAAAGCTCAACAGTAAAAGGTTTTAATGAGCTCCCTGACATTCTGAATGGAGCGTTGATAGCACGAACCCTCGGGATAAGCTTATCCTCCGCCTACAAGTTGATGAATCGTGAAGATTTTCCAAGCTTCAGGCTTAAGAAGAACGGCAAGAACATCTATGCTATGCGTTCAGACTTTGCTGAGTGGGTAGAAGCTCAGGCGAGAAAACTTCTTGAAGCTGAGCCATATATCTAACCCAGAAATACAAAAAGCAGCTCGTCACACTGTGACAAGCTGCTGAAAATGGTCCGAGTGGCGGGACTTGAACCCACGGCATCCTGCTCCCAAAGCAGGCGCGCTACCAACTGCGCTACACCCGGATAGGAATTTTATTATAGCAGAAAAGAAATGGAAAGTCCATAGCAGATCGTGTCCAATGTAAGTTAATATTAATTATCAAAGCAGAGCAATGAGCGACATTTTGTCGAGCTTGCTCTGCTTTTTGTTTTCAAGGAGCTTTGAATGATATCTGAAAAACAAACCAAGAGTGCAAACTACATTTGCATACTCTCCGTGCTACGAGGCCTGAGAGAAGATGGCTCTATCACAGAGAAAGAGTATCGTAGAGCAAAGGAGTATTACCGCAAATTGACAGGAGCAGATATTGTTCTGTCCGACTAAACCTAGGCTTTGTAGGTACTATGCACAAACTTCCTTTTAGCCCTGGCTATTTAGAATTGTTTGCGTATAATGTTCGTTAACCGAGGGAAAAGAGGTTACGCCTACATTTTGTTACAAACCTCCCTCACGCAAAAACTGTCGAAAGGAGTCAGCGAAAATGCCTAAAGCAATACTTATCTCGCCTATCACAAAGCAAGGCATTCAGAAGATAAGAGTCGCAGCCTATTGCCGTGTCTCTTCCAACTCTGCGGATCAGCTGAACTCCTATGCAACCCAGATCCGCGTCTACACAAAGCTGATCAACAGCAAGAAAGAATGGACTATGGTGGAGATCTTCGCCGACGAAGGCCTCAGCGGAATGAAAGTCGATAGCCGACCCGAGTTCCTCAGAATGATCCGAATGTGCGAGCTACACCAGATAGATCTAATCATTACGAAATCCGTTGCCAGATTTGCCCGTAACGTAAAAGAAGCTCTTGAGTATGTGCGAAAGCTCAAGTTGTTAGGGGTTGGCGTTCAATTTGAGAAAGAAGGCATCAACACACTCTCCATGGGTGATGAGATGCTTCTAAATACATTCACTGCGATAGCTCAGGAGGAATCCAAAGCGATCTCCCAGAACCAGCGACTGTCCATCGTAAAGCGGATGGAGCTTGGCGAGTACATCGACAGCAATGCACCGTATGGTTTCCGCTTGGAGAATAAAGTGCTTGTCGTCTATGAGCCTGAAGCAGAAATCGTCCGATGGATCTACAATTCGTACCTGAATGGATGGTCTACCTCTGAGATCGCCAGACGCATGAACGAGCAGGGGATCCCCACGAAAATGGGAAAGGATAAGTGGACTTCTTCCAAAATCAAGTACATCCTCTGCAATGAAAGATACATTGGAGATTGCAACTACCAGAAGACATATAGAGATACTACCGTCCCGTTTAAGCAGTATAAGAACCGGGGGCAGGAAGATATGTACTACGCAAAAGGTACCCATACTGGCCTGCTAGACAAAGACGTATTTACAAAAGTTCAGGACTTACTTGCCAAGCGACAGCAGCAGTTTGGCAAAGCTGAAGTCTTGAACACATACCCACTTACGAGCCGCATTCGATGTTTAGAATGCGGCTCTATTTATCGCCGCAAGATCCGAAACGGCACTGTGAAGTGGGTGTGCGGAAAGCACCAAGAAGACTCTACGGCTTGTCCATCTTCCTATTACAGTGAAGAACGTATCTATGACAGCTTAACTGCCATGTTCAATACGCTCCGTTTCGGAGAAGAAGACATCCTCGGGCAGGTGATCGCCAAATTGGACTCGGCAGCTACGACCTACAAACGGAACAACAAAGCCGCTGGTCAGATCAGCCAGAGCATCGCAGAGATTAATGCGAAGATCCTTATGCTCGATCAGTTGCGCTCGAAAGGTTACCTCGCTCCTGAAGTCCATCAAGCACAAACCATTGAGCTGAGAAACCAACTGAGTCGCCTCAAGACTGAGCGAAACGATCTCTTCGAAACACGGATCCTCGGCATGCTTGAAGAGGTGAAGAAGCTCAAGGATCTGGTGGAGGAAATAGAAGAGCCTCTCGAGGTATTCGATGAGCGACTGCTCATAGAGGCTGTCGAAGATATCAGCATTGATCGACACGATAAAATGACTGTCACATTGCTTGGAGGGCTGAAGTTCAAAGAACTGCTATAGGAGAGATACCATGAAAAAGACACGCTTTATCCCATACGGCTACACCATGAGAGATGGCCACACGGTTATCCAGCATGATGAAGCTGATATTATCCGCTACATTTTCCAATCGTACATCAACGGTGCGTCACTCAAGGAGATTGCCGAGGAGTTGACACGCCAAAAGGTTCCTTATACGGAGAAGACAGATGCGTGGGATAAAGCTCGTATCGCAAGGATCATCGAAAACCCGAAATACATCGGCAGTGACGAGTACGATCCCATCATCGATGAATGCCTCTACGATGAAGCGGTAGCTACCAAGTCTGCACGGCAACGCAACCAGATGATTCGGGATAGCGAGGCTATCGCTCTGCTGAGAAATCGAGTAAAGTGCGACAAATGTGGATATCCCATGGTGCGACGCATCACATCTAAGCGCAAGACAAAGGAACGCTGGACATGCAGCAATGATGAATGCGGCTTCTACATCCGCATCAGCGATAGCGTCTTAACCACCAAAATCAATATCCTCATGAATCGCCTTATTGCCAACACGGAGCTGCTGATACCAAAGAAAAAGCACAGGCCAATTGACTCTCCGCTGGTGGCTGAGTTACAAGGGCAAATTAACGAAGAACTGCAAAGAGAACATCCAAGCGAGGCCTTCATCGTATCCAAGGTTGGAGAGATTGCCACTCAGCTATATAGCGAGAGCAACGCAAAGGCTATGATTGGCGCCCAGGTAGCAAAGAAAAGAGCGATGCTAATGCGTCCGCAAGAGTTCTTCAATTGCGACTACTTCTCAGACCTGATTGAAACCGTGTACTTGGGAGAAGCCGGTCATGTGACATTGCTCACAAAAACAGACACATCAATAAGCGAAGGAGATCCTGCCAATGGAAGTAACGAAAATCCCGAAGAAGAGAGTTACGGTAATTGAGCCGAAACGCTCCATCGTAGTGGATAAAGCCAAATATGAGCAATTGCGAGTAGCAGCCTATTGTCGAGTCTCCACCGACAGTGAGGAACAGCTGACATCGTACAAGACACAGATGAAAGTGTACTCGGAGATGATAACTGCAAAGAAAGAATGGCAGTTTGCCGGTCTGTATGCTGATGAAGGTATCTCGGGAACTCGAGCAGATAAACGCCCAGAGTTCAACCGCATGATTAACGACTGTCTGGCTGGGAAAATCGACTACATCATCACAAAGTCGGTATCCAGATTTGCCAGAAACACGGTTGACTGTCTTGATACCGTGCGTATGCTCAAAAACCGAGGTATCGGAGTCTTCTTCGAGGAGCAGAATATTGACACACTGAAAAGTGACAGCGAGCTGTACCTCGTCATCTACGCAGGCTTCGCCCAGTCCGAATCGGAGAGCATTAGCAAAAACATCACATGGAGCTACCGTAAGAACTTTGAGGATGGCAAGGCAATCTTCATCTACAAGAGACTGCTTGGCTATCAGAAAGGCGAAGATGGAAGCCCTGAGATTGTACCAGTCGAAGCTGAATATGTGAAACGGATCTTCGATATGTTCCTATCAGGCCAACCTGTGGAACAGATATCCAAAATACTCAGGGGCGAGAATATCGAAATCCCAGGTAAAAACTTCACCTTCAGCAAAGCAATGATCATGTCGATCCTACGTAATGAAAAGTACTGTGGTGACTGCATCCTGCAGAAGTCCGTGACTGTTGACTGTATCTCGAAGACAAGAAAGGCCAATGAGGGTGAGGCGCCCATGTACATTGTCGAAAACAATCACCCTGCAATCATCAGCCGAGAAATGTTCAACCGTGCACAGGAGGAGATCAGCCGTCGTAATGTGACTGCACCTAAATCCAAGAAGACATCCATTACTGCCACAGGAAAGTATAGCAGATACGCCTTAACGGAGGTTCTGAAGTGTGCTGAGTGTGGCACTCGATATCGCCGGTGCACATGGACATCCCATAACCAGCGGCGTATTGTGTGGCGTTGCATCAGCAGGCTGGACTACGGAACAAAGCATTGCCCAGACTCTATCACAGTCCACGAGCCTGCCCTCCAAGCGGCAATTGTACGTGCGCTGAACCGCTTCAATGAGGAAAACGAGGCGACGTACCTCACGCTAATGAAGGCAACGATTGGCGATGCCATCGGCCTGAATGGAGGCTCAGATGAAATTGACCTTCTGACCAGACGAATCGAAGCCCTAAACAAGCGCATGATCACCATGGTCAACGAAGCCATCCAACGTGGTGAAGACATAGAGAGCAACGAGGTGGACTTCAAGGAGATTTCTGAAGAAATCGAGCAGCTTAACCGTCGCATTCAGGCGATTCAAGAAAGCCAGACCGACAGTGAATCCCTGCAGGAACGGTTGAGTAAGATTCAAGAGACCATCGATAACAGAGAAAGAAACAAATACTGCTATGACGATGCCATAGTCCGTCAGATGATAGAGTGCATCCAAGTTCACAAAGACGGTAAGCTGACCATCATCTTCGGTGGTGGCTATGAAATTGAAGAGCAATTATGATCGGGGATTGCCCCGCTCTTTGCTTTCTTGGCGAAGCCTGTCTCGTTCAGCCTTTTTCTCCTCAATCATCATTGCCAGAAGGCTTTCGCACTCTTCCTGTGTGTGTCCATAGACGTTAAACGACCGGCGCTTACCGTCCACCCAGACCGGCGAGTATTTGCCTTCAAATAGGTGGTCGTTGATTTGATAGACACATCCAGTTCCAGACTTCCGTATTTTGGGTTGGTATGGCACAAATTCGAAAGCCTCTTCCTCCTCGGCTTCCTCGTCCTCCTCTTCGACATCGTTCTTGGCTATGCCACGCTCAATGATTAAGGCCGCTTGGTTTAACATGTCGTTTGTAATGTGCGCATAGACATCCAGGGTTGTAGCAGAAGTGGTATGGCCTATCACAGCAGATAGCGTTTTAACATCCATACCACATTCCAACGCTGCGGTTGCGAATGTGTGCCTCAAGTCATGAAAACGAACGTGTTTGCAGTCCGTTCTCTCAAGAATGCGAGATAATACTCTTCGCCAGGCAGTGGGGTCGTGAGGAGCATCATCGATGACTGGGGAAGGAAACATCCATCTTGAGTCAGTCTTTTCTCGGTATGCTTCGAGGACTCTGACTACCGTAAGTGGCAATACAACAGTTCGTGCAGATGATTTCGTTTTCGTCTCAGAGATTGAAAGACGGTTGTTCAAACGGTTTACTTGTCTGCATATTGTAAGCTCGCCGGTGCGAGTATTTAGATCGTCCCACTGCAACGCTGAGATCTCTCCGCGTCGCATACCTGTGGCTAGCGCCAAAAGGAAAAACTCAAAGTAGCCATCCTCTTTTGCCTGGTGCAAGAAGCGGCGCAATTCATTCTTTGATAGAATTTGCATTTCACGGCTTCGCTTAGGCGGGAGTTTACACCCGCTGGATGGATTCGAACGGATAAGGCCTTCTATTTGAGCGCGCTCCAATGCTGAGTGGCAAATCAGATGACAATGTCGCACGGCACTATTTGACAACCCGCTTCCTAGTTTCTCTACATATCGGAGCCGTCCATGGGTTTTCATATGGTTGTAGAACATCTGCAGGTCAAGGGTAGTCAGGGCATTGAGCGGTATTTCGGCAATATTGGGGAGGATATGATTTCGGATTGTTGCTTCATAGTTTACTTGCGTACTTTCTTTCAGATTAGGACGGCAATAGACATCGTACCAAAACAACAGCCACTGGCCAAAGGGAGTATCGGGCTTGATTCGCCCGAGCTTGATAGCGCCAAGCGTACCAACCAACTTGTCCAGTTTTTCTTCGCATTCGGCTTTAGTTGCGCCATAAACACTCTTGCATTTAGGGAAGCCACTCAAGTTTGTACCGATGTAGTAGCGACCTTCCCAACGTCCGTCAGGCCTCTGACGCAAACTGCCAGTCCCGTTTTTTCTACGTTTCGCCATTTAAGAACTCCGCCCCAAGTAAATCAATAAGAAAGTGGTCTACGATCAGAGCCGCAGCCCGTTGCATTTCTGTCGTTACATGCGTGTAGGTATCCAAAGTGAAAGATGCATTCGTATGGCCCAGGATGCCAGAAAGCGTTTTAGCATCAACACCATTTGTCAAAGAGTGTGTCGCAAATGTGTGCCTCAAGTCATGAAAGCGTATGGATGGAAGCCCTTCTTCTTCCAAAATTTCTTTCAGGCGATGGTATACAGAGCTAGGTGAAACCGGCTTCTCTAAGTCAAATAAGTTAGGGAAAACCCATTCGCTTCCAGAAGTTTGGTGTCGTTGCTTGAGTAGTTCAAGGGTACTAGGCGCCAGCTTAATCTGACGTTTTCCTGTGTCAGTTTTGGGCTCGTGGATAATAACCTGATGATCCCTGCCCTTGATATCTATCGTTCTCTGCACTGTCAATATCCCTTTTTGCTCATCAAGGTCACTCCACATCAGGCCACATATCTCGCCGCGGCGCAGGCCGGTTGTGATTTCAGTATAAAACAGATCATACCAGATTTTGTCCTCACGAATAGCATCCATGAACCTTTCCAGCTGAGCCTCATTCAGCACTTGCATAGTGGGTCTGTCCTTTTGGGGGACAACGACTCCTTCCGCGGGATTGTTTGGGATAAATCGAGCCTTCACTGCAGCATCAAATGCCAAGTGTAGCATACAGTGGACGGAAAAGACCGTTGAGCCAGATAGCTTTTTCCCATGCTCATGATGATAGTTCACTCTCCCAGACTCTCGGAGTTTGGCATATAGGGTTTGAAGATCTATGCTTGTGACCTTGTAAAGCGGTTTTTTCCCCAGGAAAGGGGCGACATAGTTGTTGCACATGCGGCGGTAACCTTCGTAAGTGCTATCACGAATGGAGTCTTTCATTTGCTTCTCGAGCCAGAACTCCAACCAAAGCGCTAACGGCATCAGGCTCACTTCGCAAAGACGGACGTCTCGGTACATCTCACGAGCACGGTTAAACTTGTCGAGCATTTCTTTTTGTGTTGCGCCATAGACAGAGTGAACTATTGTTTTTCCATTCGCTCTGCGTCCAATGACGATGCGACCTTCCCATCGACCATCTGGTCGCTTACGAATGCAGCCTTCACCGTTGGCCCGTCTTCCCATATGTATTCGCCTCCATTTTGGCGTAGTCATTAAACCAGCAGTTCAATGACAAAGTCGTAATTTCCCATTATCATAAAATCAAAGAACATCAAACGAAGGAGTGATCAAACGATGAATCTGAAAGAAGCTTTCCGTTTCCAGAACAAACTGCAGTCCATGATGGACGAGGCAAAGATCATCCTCAGCAGAGAGCAGAACATCACTAAGGTGCAGAACACCTATCTTCGCAAGAAGGTGATGGCTGAGGCTGAGGACGAAACTACCATGGAGGCAGCCTCTACCGAATATAGCGAACAGATCACCAGCCTTGCTGAGTTCCTGCTGTTCCTGCTTGCCCAGCGTGAAAGCCTGGGTGCGGCAATTAACAAAGCCAAGTCCGGTTTTGAGCTGAACGCAGGCTTTGATGGCGAAGTTGGTCTCAACAGCAACCGGCAGGAGATCGCAGGACTGCTCCGTCGTATGGCTGGCCTGCGTAGCTCCGAGGTGCTCATCTCCAACGGTGGTACCGGCTATCGCTTCAACAACGAAGGAAATCAGGTGTCCTATCGTTGCGACGTCAAGCGGGTAACCACCATCAACTTCGACCGTAATAAGGTCCGCAAGATGTGCGCAGACCTGAGCAAGAAGGCCGATGAGGTCTCTGCGGCTCTGGACACCGCACTGGTGAACACCACGGTTGAATATGAAGTGCCGTTCGATGTGAACGATACCTTCGCTGAAGCGTTTGAGCGCTTCGTTGGGGAGAAGGTCGAAGACTAATCCCCAACCTTCGGGGGCATTTCAGACTTTGAAGATGCGACGGAATAAGAGAAAGTGGCGACCGGTTCAGATGCAGACGAACTATAGTGCTGCATGTTTATAAACAAGCTATTGAAGAAAAGACAATCAGTCCTAAAAACTGACTTGAATACTGGAGGTTCGCGCTCCGTTTCATCAAGCGTCCTTCGTTATTTCATTCTTCATGCTTCGCCATCTCGTCATTTCGCAACTCGCACTTACATCTCCAATGTAAAGATTTCTGTTCCGACAAGGAACAACTGAAGATCCAAGGATCTACATTATGCCTTAGAGCGTTAATACCGCAAACACCTCTCCGGAGTCTGCCTCGCAGACAAAGAGCGGTGAATGCAAAAATGGTTTAAGCGATCTTGGACTTCCGCCGTATCTTCAAAGGCTGAAAGTAAGTCCCCCAGAAAAGCGGAGAGCAGCAGGCTGCCTTGGCCTGCTGCTCAAATGCTAAGATATTCAGTTTGGGTCTTGATTGAACCAGGATTTCCTCCATGGGCACATCAAGCAAGGCTCCAAGAGCGTACAGGTTGTCAACGGTTGGAAGGCTTTGGCCTCTCTGCCATTTGTAAATGGCCTGGGGCTCTTCAAAGCCAAAGTAGGATTGCAGATCCCGAACAGTCAGTCCACGTTCTTTGCGCAGACGCATGATGTTAGCGCCAGTTGCAATGGGGTCGATTGCAGGGAAAGGCTTATTGATCATGAAGATCGCCTCCTAAAAGATATTTCCCAGACGGGAGTATTTCAGAATAAGCGATAGTAGCAGAAAAAGCAAGCCCTAAATCCGTATTGTAATCGAAATGTTAAGTTGTCGAGGTGCAAATGGAACGTGAATTACATCTAAATTATTTCTCGTTACGGAAGTTCTCACTCCTGTACTCCTACTATGCAATTATTGATGCGCCAGAGTATTTGGCTGATTCACTCTTTGTGCAAAACAAAGTGCGCGTGCATTTCGGCCCCGAATACTCAAGTCCAGACTATCCATACCTTGTGATCTTCTGTAAGTGCAGAATGAAAGACCAAGAGGCCTTCGAAGCAGCTATGGATGCTCTGCCCAACAAAATGCTCCTGTGCGGCTATCCTGGCTATGTGAAGTTCTGCGAGAGCTTCATGGAAAAAATCAGAAAGAGAGGTGCAGGTTCTGATGAAACAGTTTGTCCCTCTGTATAAACAGAGTAAGAAAGCGCAAAAAGAATATCACGCCAGGCAGTGTGGGTCTTGGAATGGGATTTCACCTGTAACCAGAACCGTGCCGAACGGTAAAGCCTATGACAGAAATCGAATTAAACGAGCAGATCGCGGCCTTGCTGACTGAGCAGCCCAACCAACGAAAGCCCCACCAGCATTGGAATGCCTACAAGATCGAAAGAGGTAACCAGAAAGATGATCAGCTGTTACGGGTTATCACCCGTCACTATGTGCCTCACGCTGGTTATGTGGACTGGGGCTTCGATGGAAGCACACTCCTCCACTCTGGAAAATACATCAAATACCCCAAAAACAGTAACTGTCAACGCTGGATGAAGCGACTGACTTCGAAGAAAGTACGTCGGTATCCCGAGCTCACACGCAAAGGGAATCAATACCGGCGGCTTTTTGATTATTGGTGGACGCTGTATTGATGTAACATAAATTTAACCACAAGTTGAATGACAAAGGAGAAAAAGTGTGTTATAGTACACTCAGAAACCAAGAACAACAACTTTGCAGAAAGGAACAGCATCATGAAGAACATGACTTCCGCTATCTTCTATATGAGCGAATGGCAGGCTATCTTCCAGTGTGAGGAATATAGCTTTAGTGAAGCACGCCCATTTCAAGATAAGCAGAAGCGCATAGTCGGATTGATGACTTGATTGCCGGACAGTAGTAGGCTATCCATACATCATCCTATCTGAATTATTCGAAACCGCTTGTCTTGAGTTGAGGACAAGCGGTTTTTCATGCCCAGACGGGCTGAGCAATAATTCGGAAGGAGGTGCAAAATGGACATCCCAACTATCAACCTGGCGCTGACCGGCGCCAATATTACAAACCTCAGAAAAGCAGCTGGCCTTACGGTCACCGATCTGCAAAAGGCATTCGGGTTCAACTCCCCGCAGACCATCTACAAATGGCAGAACGGAACAGCGCTACCTACAGTGGATAACCTGCTTGCTCTTGCAACTCTGTTGCATGTACGCATAGATGACATACTCATCACCAACAAAACCATTGCCTAAAAGCAGGGAGGCAACTCCCTGCAAATAAGGTCCGCTCGTCTAAAAGGTTAGGACACAGCCCTTTCACGGCTGCAATGACCGGTTCGAGTCCGGCGCGGATCTCCATAATACTGGGATATCGCCAAGCGGTTAAGGCACCGGCCTTTGACGCCGGCACCGTTGGTTCAAATCCAACTATCCCAGCCAATGATACGGTACTCAAGTGGTTTAAGAGGACAGCCTGCAAAGCTGTTATTTCGCCGGTTCGAATCCGGCCCGTATCTCCATCTGGTGCCATCGTCTAATTGGTTAGGACGCCAGCCTCTCAAGCTGGAAATTGCGGGTTCGAGCCCCGCTGGCATCACCATACGGGGGTATAGCTCAACTGGTAGAGCAGTGGTCTCCAAAACCACCGGCTGAGTGTTCGAGTCGCTCTGCCCCTGCCAAACATTGGGGTGTAGCCAAGTGGTAAGGCACCGGTCTCTGACACCGGCATTCGTTGGTCCGAATCCAACCACCCCAGCCACATATGGAGAGTGAACCCAAGAGGCCTGGGGACCGCCCGCTAAGCGGATCGTACCGAAATGGTATCAGATTCAAGTTCTGCGCTCTCCGCCATATGGAACCGTAGCTCAGTAGGTAGAGCACCTGATTGAAGCTCAGGGTGTCATTGGTTCAATTCCAGTCGGTTCCACCAATATGGGTCAGTCGCCTAGTGGCAATGGCAGCGCACTGTAAATGCGCCGGTTAATCCTGCGTTGGTTCGAGTCCAACCTGGCCCACCATGTGCAGAAGTCCTGTTGCGTACAACAGGGCTTCTACTTTTTCTCCTGTTTTTCGAGGCGCGAAAACCTCATCGAGTTTTGCTCTAGCTTATCTGTGAGAGGCAGACAACCACGAGCAATAGGACGGCATTGCGTATCCTTTGTGGGATGAATTCCAAACGGTAGCTTGAATCCCTTTGGGAAGACCCATAAGTGATAACAGTCCATGACATCTACAAGGGCCTTTTCAGTTGGAAAGACTTCAATGGCAAGACGGTCTTCGCCAAACAGTTCGTTCTTAATGGACTGCTTCACGGACCATGGTATGTCACGCTCACCGGAAAAGGACAATTCAGCATCGGCGTCCATTTTGGTAATCACAGCGTGCTCAACTTTTCCCCAGTCCGTCTGAATGAGGCGACTGGTTACTTGGTATCCATCGTCGCTATACCAACACCGATCCATTTGCGGCATCCAAATACCGTGATAAGAACCGCATTGATCATGCAAATACTTTGGGGATACCACATCAAACCATTCTCTACTCATAGAACTGACTTGTCCTTTCTTCGTCAGGCTCCATATCGAAATTGTGGTCTTCTGCTTCCTCGACGTCTTCATAACTGAATGGCTCCTCGCCATATGTTTCCGTCAATTCCGTAAACAAATCCGAGTCCTTCGAATAGAGCTTGTTGATGTACAATTTTCCAGCGGGACTCTTTTTCTTGCCGTTGTATTCGATAACCATAGCCTCAGCATAGCCCATGGAGCCAGGGCGTCGCTCTTTCGCGGTGCGTGTCAGTTGCTTTACCGACACGTTGCCTACCTTCTCCTTGAACACCTCGTCATTCAAGGCGTCGCCATATACCACTACAAGCTTTGTGACGGCATTGAATATGTTAGCAGAAAAGGAGTTTACATCGCCC
Source organism: Faecousia sp. (assembly GCA_051867135.1). GTDB lineage: Bacteria > Bacillota > Clostridia > Oscillospirales > Oscillospiraceae > Faecousia. Next base: position 24,383 of record JBJDYH010000209.1, read on the forward strand.
TCCCAAGTGCTGATAATCAGTCTGAGAACTCGGTTAAGGGTGTGATAACCGTACTTTGTGTAGATGCTTTCTAGGGTGGAGATTGCGCAGATGATGCCTGGCCCCTTCTTTGTACCGATGGTCAGGCCGTAGGATTCAATCAGATCTCGGATAATAAGCTGGTCATCGTTACCAGCTTCGAGATTTGCTTTGAAGACTTCGATTGGCTGCAGCGACTTAACGAACTTCATCTGGTTTGCGAAGATGTTTGCCTCATGCTCGTAGTTGAGATCATCATAGATCATGCACCAGACAGGGGTATCTCGAGAGCCAGAGGCGTGGGCTACGATTTCAATGGTGTGCTGCCCGTTAAAGACATAGTTAATGCCATCCCTTCGGCTGACCTTGACTGGGTTGATCTGATAAAGATCGAAGTTGGCAACTGCCCGAGCAATATGCGTCTGGGACAGGTTCCTTTGATAATCCTGGTTAGATACAAGGTTCTTTATAGGTATTTGCTCAAAGTAGACATTTGGAACAAATAAGCTGTAGTCCTTCATTTAGTCCTCCTTGATGGCAGAGAGCATCTCTTCGATTCTGGCCTGCAAGTCAAACAATGCGGCTATCAGCTTATCCTTGGCAGAGCCAGAGACAATGCTCAGGTTTGTTTTTGTCCGCATCCGGTCAATGGAGCTTGCCCATGATGGGATTGTTAAAGTGAGTCCTGTGATCTCTGCATCGGGATCAAAGGCAGGCATATCTTTCACAGAAGGAACAGCACCAGCTTCTCCTGTTGAACTCTCTGTTGTTGTCTGGATCTCTCGCCTAGTCTGGCTGTACTGGATATATGGCTGTTGGGTTTGCTCAATCCTGCGCGCCATTTTCTTGAGCTTGTCCTCATCCAACTTTGAAAGCTCCACTAGGTTCTTGTGGGAAATCTTGTATCTGCCAGACAGGATCTTGGGAACAAGTGCAGGGACTTTCTTTCCAACCTCTTCGAGCGCTCTGGTATATTCGGCATACTTCTGTACGGTACCTTGGGAGATGTGGTTCTCCTGCGCAATGCGAACTGCAGTGCGGTGCGCCTTTGACTTGGGGCTTTCCTGGGGGATGAGATCTTCGTCAGGGTTTGAGTATTGGTTGATACCCTTTGCGTTCTTAAACCGGTTTACGATCTTCTCGGATTCATATTGCATACCGATAAGAAACTTCCTCGTCTCCTCTGTGATATTCCTTCGCCCGAGCTGATTTGCGCAGATCCAGGCAATAACTTCCTCTCTACATTCAAACGACATCTCACAGATAGCGAAAGGGATGGAGTGCCTTTGGCAGATTTCGTACCGGTTATGACCGTCAATTATGAAGCCCTTCCACGTCGTAATGGGGTCTCGGCAACCGTCGCTCATAATATTTGCTTCCAACTGCAGATACTCTGCACGGTGAAGAGGACGAATGAGATTTCGAAACTCTCTGTCTATTCTCAGTGTCTGACAACTCTTTTCTTCCATACGCAGCACCTCGCTTATGAATCAATTCGGCGCAGCGTTCGCAGATAGAAAACAGCCATTTTCTTAGAGGGGAAAACTTCACCGTCCATGCGGAACAATCCGCTCGTGCCTATGGAGGGATCGAGCTCTGACAGCTTCAGCAGAAAAGATCGGCTATATATTTCGTAAGAATTATCTGAGCGAAGCTTCTGCTCCGTTACTTTGTGTGTGGGTTCTCCAGAAAGCGGCACATCGACACATCGTATTGCAACAGCTCTACTCTCAGGATTCACCAGTAGTTGAATGAATTTTGGATCTCCAAGCTTGTGGAGCATCGCCTTGTGAACGCGAATCCGATTCTTCTTTAAGTCTATCGATATTGTCGCTTGCTCTTTCACTGATAATTACCTCCACTTGAAGCCATAGGAGGCATGCTAGCATTCTGGTCCATCACCTCCGATGTGTCACTACTATCGTCAGACTTATTCTCTTTCAGTGCGTAAATCGCATAGCCATCAAAGATGTTGACCTGCATAGATTGGCGATGCTCATTGTATGGCAGGCCGAACTGGTTCTGCCAGCTGGCAGGGAAAGTTGGCGTTTTTGATGTCTTGGGTTTAGCCCCCTCGGGGAATGTACGTTGATATACCTCCGTGGCGGTCAAATCGAAGGCAAGCAAGTACTCGCCATTTGCATGGATCAGCTTGCCAAGCAGCTTGTAGCGATAGTCTGGATTCCAGTCCATCATTGTTACTACCTTTGCGAAAAACAGCTTGCAAGTTGTCTGCTTGGGTTTGCGCTTACCTTTGGAAACACTGCACCAGGCGAAAGAGTCACGAACTCCTTCTTCGCATGGTCGGAGCGCCATAATCCGTGTTTCTTGGTTGATAAGTACCTGGACATAGTCCGTCTCAGGGAATTTGGCAAGGCATGCAGAATTCACATAGAACTTGCAGTTGTTGAAAGAGACTGCGGGCTCAAACATGTGGGCAAAAAACTCTCGGCGAACGACTTGGAAACCATCGAAATCGAAGGAGTTGCCGAGGTCGATGACCTCTTCACTTTCCATGTGGCTGGCAGGGCCAGCGGTCTCTTCCACCTGCTCTTCTGGCTCGTCAACCACCTTGAGAAGGTCGGATAGGATTTGCTGGTTTCCAGTATCAATCATTTGTTGTCTCCTCCTTTGCAATAGTGCTGAGAGATTGTTTGATATACGAGCGAAGCTCATCGAACCCAGTCACATTCAACTTCTTACCCGTTTCAAAGAGCTGACCCTCTAAGCGCAGTTTCCAGTCTTGCTCACTCTGAGCCTCAAGCGCTGAAATGTCCTGCTCATGCTGATAGAACTGCCTGCCGAAGCTGGTAGTCCATTCTTCGGGAATAGCCCGAATATGTTTGCCACTTGGTGTGAGCGGTTGGATTTCTTGATTTCCTTCCTCGGCTGTTGTTTGCCGTGGGAGTATGTACGACTTGAAGAACGCCTCTGAGTTCTTAACTTCAAAGATGTAAGCAACTTCTCCATCCTGTTCATACAGCGAGCCGATGATACGATATTTGTGATTCAAGTTCCAGCCGAACAGGTTGAAGAGCGTCTCAATAAATGCAGAAGAAGAAATCTCCCTTGGATAGAAGATCCCACCCTCAGATTTTGAAATCACAACTGCATTTCGGTTTTTATTGTCCGTGGGGCGAACAGCGAATCGTCGCTCGAGTGGATTGACCAGTAGCTCTACACGGTTCTTCTCGCCAAACTTGCGAACGCAAGCTGTGCTGAATTTAATCCTGCGGTCACCGAAAGTAACGACAGGACGCCGATAAGAGTCGAAGAACTCGGAGCGGGTAATCTCAAACCCACGGAGGTCAAAATCGCCGGCCTCAACCTCTATCTGGAGCGGAGTGGGTTCCTTGACAGCTGCCGTTTCAGCCTCTCCATCAGATGCGTATACGCTCTTCGCAGCCATATAATAGTCTTTCTCCTTAAAACCTGCCCATCGAGGATTGATAGAAACAAACCCTTTCAGCATACCGCTATCAATCACACGCAGCTCAGGCAAGAGCGACTTGTTGCCGTATTTAGCATTGTCAAGCATCCGCTGAACAGCATTAAAATCATCACGAGATACAATTGCCTCATGATGATTGAAGTACCGGCTTTGAGGACGCTGACCACGGTTTTTCTTTGAAAGGTGGTCTCTGTAGTTCGGTGTGTAGGTCTTTCTGGTTAAAACATCCCCGCAGTGTCGTTCGTTTCTTAGAATCTGAACAATACTGTTGGATGTCCACTTGATATTTCCCAAATACGTCTTCCTACCCAGAGCTATGAATGCATCTGCAATTTGCTGTGTGGAGTAGCCGTAAAGGTACATATAGAAAGCCAGCTTGACAGTCGGTGCCTCCTCATGATTGATAACGAGGTTCCCATCGCTGTCGTGGAGGTAGCCTAGCAGCTTTGGTGTGAGGGGGATACCGTTGTCCAATCGCATCCGCAATGAGCTCTCCATGCTACGGCTGCGGGTGTGCGACTCCTCCTCTGCCATGGTTGCCTGAAACGACAGCGCCATCTGAGAATCCTCATTCAGTGAGAAGATACACTCAGATTCGAAGAACACGCCGACCGGTGGCTTCAACTCTGCAAGGTCTCGAACTATGCCAATGCATAGCACTACGTTTCGCGCAAAGCGGGAAACGCTCTTGGTGATGATCATGTCAATCTTGCCAGCTTTGCTATCTGCAATCATCTGGTTGAACTCATCACGCTTTTTCAAGGAAGTACCGCTTATACCCTCGTCAGCATAGATCTTCACCAATTCCCAGTTGGGATGATGCACAACGAAGTCTTCGTAATACTTCTTCTGTAACTCAAAGGAGTTAGTTTGGCTCACGCTGTCGGTTGAGACTCGAGCGTAAACAGCGACACGTTGATGTACATCGTTGTCGTAGTAGTCCAGCTGCTTCTTCGCAGGGTAGTATTCGTAATTGTCTTCATCAATGGTAACTTGAACACGGCGACGGACTCTGTCCTTGTCCCGTTCTCGTTGTTCCCGTCTATCGTTGTCAATCATGCAATATCCCCTCGGGTGATCCATCAGGCAGTAGCTGCCAGTCGGGATTTGGAAGAAAGATAGTATCCTTCATGTCCTCCAAATAGTAGGAGGCCAGAGTGAAGATATCTTCGGAAATAAAGTAAATCCCGATTGGCGGCTTTTGCTCAGCCAGAAGTCTGGCACAAATGGTGACTTCGTGGCTCTTCCTTGAAACATTTGAAACCTTCTGTGTGATGATCAGGTCGACCTTTCCCTCCATGCAATCATCAAGAAGTCTGCACCACTCCGGTGCTGACTCCATATTTGGTGGAGAGCCACCCTCGTCGATGTAGAAATCAACCAACTCCCACTTCGGGCAAAGATGAATTGTCTCAGTGAATTGCTTGATATGATAGTCGAGGTAGTTTTCGTGCCTGGTCTGATTGAAGTAGCGAATATATACTCCGACTTTGTAGGGATGCCCAGTATTGGGGCGTTCGTGTCGAATGCGCTGCAACCAGTTCCGATGCTCGGCAATCTTCCTTGCTTGTTCGGAGTCCTCCGTAAAGATAAGAGAGAATTGTGGAGCCTCGGCAATAGCATTCATTCTGTTGTAGACTTCGAGATCATCCATTCTCCTTTAACCTCCTGCGCCCCAATGGGTTTCTGTCTGCGGGAAGCCTATTGACAGAGGCTCCCACGCCCAGCTTTTGTCGTAAATTATACTGGCCACTTCCCTGAAAGTCGATTAACCAGCAGTCATGCACTTGGCCACTGGTTAATAAAAGAGAAAAAAACAGACCGAAATCTCAAAAAATTTCGGTCTGTCAAATGACGTCTTCAGTTTTTTTCTGATGAAGGGAGAGCTTTAGTTCCTTCACGATCCGGAGGATGGTCTCCATTTCTGCGGGTGTGCAATCGTTGAGAATTTCAGCGAACTCACTCTTGTAAATCTCTGTCACCTGCGGCACGTTTGAGCGAAGCAATACATCTGCGGAGACTTCCAATGCCTCGGTTAAACGGATGAAGGTTGACAGGTGCATGCCCTTCTTGCCAAGTTCAATATCGCTGATATGAGGCAAGGAGATATTACTCTTTGCCGCGAGATCCAGCTGGCTCATGCCTTTCTGGAGTCGGATCTCACGAACTCGGGCACCAACCTGTTTGAAATATACAGTCATATCAGCCATGAAATCTACCTCCATTTCGCTGAACGGCTATAATTTTAGAGAATTATATCAATGAACAGCGAAATTAGATATAATAGAATAGCTATATTATCGTTGTTCTGGTATTGTTCCTTTGCAAAAATTTTGGAGGTACGATACCATGACACTCAACAAAAAAGCCCTAGGCAGCAAAATCAAATCCATTCGCAAGAAAAAAGGAATCACTCAGCAGACCTTGGCAGAATGGACAGATTGCACACCAACACACATCAGCTACTGCGAAACCGGTCGGAAGAATATGAGCCTGGAAACACTCGTTCGGATTGCCAACGCGCTGAACGTCTCAACTGACGAACTGCTGATGGACAGCCTTGAAAACACCATCAAGGTTTCTAACCATGAGTTCGCATCAATCCTTGCCGATTGTAGCGAGTATGAGAAACACATCCTGTTCGATATCATGCAGGCAACCAAAGCATCTATGCGCCGCCACACAGGAGCGGTCCGTACCAGGCCATGGTAATTATAGAGGCTCTGATGTGGTGAATCCATCGACCAGTGGCTAAAAGCCTGACCAGTGGTTATTGGATGCGTTTTGAGCAAAATACCCCCGCTACTACATTTTCGCAAATCGCTACTACATTTTTGGAATTCATGAGATTTCCAAACCAGCCGCTGTTATAATGTTCATCAAAAGATGCGGGGAGTTTTTTGGGACTCTGGTTCTGAGATAGTACTCTTGCCAGACCCCGGCCCAGAAAGGAGGCAGTTTCAAATGATTTATTACACTGGCGACACCCATGGCTCTAAAGTCGAGGTTACAAGTTTTTGCAACCGCATGAAACTAACCGAGGACGATATCGTAATCATCCTTGGCGATGTTGGCGCAAACTATTATGGAACTGACCGTGACTGTGGCCTCAAGGGTGCATTTGGCAAACTGAAGCCAACCATCTTTTGCATTCATGGTAACCATGAGATGCGGCCTTCAAACATTCCCACATACAAAACAAAAAAGTGGCACGGCGGCATCGTTTGGTACGAGGAGCGATATCCAAATCTGCTGTTCGCCAAAGATGGAGAGATCTACGACTTTGATGGGCTCAAGCATCTGGTCATTGGGGGCGCCTATAGTGTAGACAAATACTACCGCCTCATCAAAGGCTACAACTGGTGGCCAGATGAGCAGCCATCCGAAGAGATCAAGACCTATGTGGAGGAACAGATTGTAGAGAAGAAAATCGACATAGTCCTCTCTCACACCTGCCCGTTCAAATATGAGCCTACGGAAATGTTCCTCCAGGGGATCGATCAGAGTACTGTAGATGACAGCACTGAACGCTGGCTGGATAGAATTGAGGAGGCCATTGAATATAAGGCATGGTTTTGTGGGCACTGGCATGTAAATAAGCGTGTTGACAAGATGCACTTCCTCTTCCACGGCTTTGAGTCTATGGAACAGTTTATGGAGCAATCAGAAAATGAAGACAGAGAAATACTACCGTTTGGAATTAGATGACTATGCGACCCCCGGATTTGTTAGCGGGGGGAAATACTATTTCACAACTGCAGACCGGTTTATGGAATGGCTGACTGCTCTTGAGCATGACGAGCAAATGGCAGTCTACTTCGAAATGCTCTTAACAGCTTTCCGTGAGTACAACGCTGGCCACACAGAGGTAACGCACACTGTTGGGTACAATGAGGTGCCGTTCTTCAAAACAGCGACCATCTTGCACACCGAGTGCGTAAGCTTTGAGAAACACCAGTGGGAACACATTAACATTTATGGCTTCCCGTACAACATGCGTTGTGAGCGAGTTGATACCAGGCACCTATGGCTTTTCTGTGATCGGAAATACTACAGGTATGTGGAGGCAAGGTTTGAAAAGCTCGAGTATGAGAGCATTACTGGCGAATGGAACTCGCTCGATAACAGTTTTTGGGGATATCCAGAGGTGCTGACTTCCGAAGAAGGTATTACTTGGAACCGGCTGGCCGAGCGAGAGAAAAGCTTCAATGATAGAGAGGAAACTGAAGCAGATTGGAAATCTTTCTGCTCAAATCCGATCCCCGATTTCACGGAGTTTTGCAACGATATCTTTGGTGACGGCTAAGGAGAAGAAAGTGGAGAAATACAGCGAAATGATGGAAGACATCGCCGCAGCGGTTCAGGGGATTGAATTGCTGAAAAAGCAAGCTCTTAAGCACTACACGCGCTTGGTCGATGAGGTACTTGCTGATCGGCTGACTGATGAGACAAGCATCGAACGAATTATGGATGGATTAGCTGACTTCGGAGACTATCCCGAGTTTTTGGTACTCTATCGGAAGCTTTGTCGCCATGTCTACTATCACTACCCCGCCTTGGTTGGAAAGCATGTCACTTGGTTCAGAGCGCTGTTTATGACAAATGATGAGGACAGCACAGAATGAGCGAGGAGAAAAAGTTTGGTGGTCTTCCCGTCATCGTCGCCCACTTTGACAAAGATGATAAGGAAATGAAGATCACCAGAGAGGAACACTACAATCTGGAGAACTTCCAATTGGCGGAGTGGCAAGTAAAGGCGTTAGCCCGTGCGTTGCTTCCCAGCATCCATGAATACTACCAAACACACGAATTGCCAGAAAGAACGGACGGTGAATGACATTGGGTAAATGGTATACCTATGTGCTGGAAGCACAGTATAAAGATAAATGGGTAAACATTGATCATTGGTGCAGAGGCGCTGACGGGACTCTGCGGCATCAGTATTTACTCGCTGTGTCTGAGCGAGATGCCTTCTCTTGTGATTATGATGAACTTGCTCAGATCAAGAGCCGTTTGCAATTCAGCGAATTGGCTGAAACTACCCAAGAGATTCTCCAAAATCAATTTCACTATATGGGCTCTGGTTTCTGTGACAGTATTGATGCTTTTATCTGGGGTAATCTTGACGAATTGGAACGCCTGCTTGATAAGCAAGTTGAGTATCCTACCGACTTTGCTATCAACCGGAAACAACTTCAAAGTGCAGTCACGATTGCGAAAGAAGCGTTGTTGCGGTTTAAGCAATCCCTTCCGTATGAAGAAGGCATGCAATGCTCCAAACCGCAAGATATACCCACGAGAATAATTCTGATTGAAGACTAATGGTTATGAGTAGCTATTCTGGAGAGTTTGTGGTATTTGTTCGTGTTGCCAAGATCAGCTTTCACAGGAGGCAAATGGAATGAAGATATCTTATAACCGGCTCTGGAAATTACTCATCGATAGAAAAATGAGCAAAGCCGATCTGCGCAAAGCAGCAGGCATCGCTCCCAATACTCTCACTCGCCTGCGAAGGGACGAAGAAGTTCGGCTATCGGTATTACACAGAATCTGCCAGACCCTTGGTGTCGATATCGGCGAAGTCATGGAATTTCTCCCAGAGGGTGAGTAACGCACAAACACAAACAAGGAGGTGGACACCTTGGTCTACGTCTTATCAGATATCCATGGTCAGGGCAGAAGATTTGAGTCAATTCTCAAGCAAATTAATCTGCAATCCGAGGATACTCTGTTCATCTTGGGTGATGTGATAGACAGAAACCCAGATGGCATCCGAATCCTCCGCAGAATTATGGAAATGCCCAATGTAAAAATGCTACTTGGGAACCACGAGCGTATGATGCTGGAAACACTGTATTATCCAGTTCCCGATGGCGTTACCTGGCCAGAAGATTACTTGGATAGAGTGAAATACCGCTGGTACAGAAACGGTGGCGGGGTCACACATGCATACCTGAAAAGAATAAAGAAAACCGTTCGTCAGGAAGTGTTTGAATACCTCGCCAAATTGCCAGTAAACTATGAAATCACAGTTAACGGTCAGGACTACATTCTGGCTCATGCAGCACCGACGTTCCTCTACCCAAACTACGCACACAAGTACGACAGCGATAGTGAATTTGCTGTCTGGATGCGCTTCGCCTTTGACTTTCCGAAGGTGGAGGGGAAAACGGTTATCTTTGGCCATACCACAACAAAACGCTATCAGATATGCAATCCCATGCAAATCTGGCACGGTGATGGTTGGATTGGCATCGACTGTGGGAGTTCGTACCCTGAGCAAGGAGATGTGTGGTCTGGCTACTTTGGCAGACTTGCATGTCTGCGTCTTGATGATATGAAGGAGTTCTATTCCGAAGAACCCTTTGAACCCGAAGAATAAGGAGGCGAACGAAATGAGCAATCGGATATACGCGCCAAGGATAAAGCACTACATCGATTGGCTTGGTCACATCAGATACAGAGAATATGGCGACATGACAACCTACGACGAGCGCAGCTACGAATTGCTCGATGAGCTGTTCTCTCTGATTAAGAAGCTCGAACCAGTATACCCCAATGGAGCAAGAGAACTCTGGCTGTGTGCCGAGCGTGGCCCCATCGAAGCGTTTGGGGATTACGAGGAATACCTGGAAGAAGGGATGGTCTCCAACTACAGTGAGTATATAGAGCTCTGGAAAGACTACTTCCCAGACGAGGTGTGCTGGTTTAATTTCGGCGCGTTGGAAGATGAAGGCAGTGGCTATCGAGCCATCTTCCTCGGGCAGAAACACGTGATTGAACACGACAAAGAAAAAGAAAAGAGCCCCTTCGTGTATGAAATCACTGACTTGGTCGAATGGATGATTGAGTCCGTGAAAGAGTGCATCACTGAACTGGAAGCTGGTACATATAACGAAAGAGTCGGTCAGAACCTACCCCCTCAGCACCGCACCGGAACAATCTCCAGAAAGGACTGGTGGGATTCGATCCCAGGCAGTCGAGAAGACTTCTTTGAAGATCTGTCTGCAGAAGAAGTTCAAGAGTTTGTGCGGCTGGTAGCAGAACAAGCCAAGGATGCTAATGAGAAGATTAGCAGATGCGCAGAAATAACAGTGAACGACTTCCTGAACTGCTGCGCTCTTGGATATGCGGCAAACCATTATGAAGGCTGCGAACTCTCCCCAAAAGAGCAGTATCTCAAGCATGCTGACGGCAGAGATGATGGACTGCTCGAAGTGGATCCCGATTCCTGCGAAGCATTTGTCGGCTGGCTCCACAATCGTGAACGGCACGGTGGTCATCCTTGGGAAGTCTGTGCAGGAGGTAACTCCACGCACATTGACCTGTTTGTATGGCACGATGAAAGTGGCTTCTACCTAGTTGTTGCTGGGTCTGCCTGGACCAGGACAGTTGAAGCCGTTAAGTTTTATCTGGCTCTCAAGAAAGCTGGCTGGCCAGTGTACATTCGGGAAGGTGACATTCTCGCCGACAGACTGTTGGAGAAAGAGCGGATCGGCATTGTACCTGAAGGTGTGTTTCCAGCCTACTGCCATTCCTACTTCCCCAACGAGAATGTCATCGATTACAAAAACCTGCCCTATGAGAATCGTACCGAGATTGCTTCAAAATGCACTTGGCACCCTCTAACGGAAGTGAAGTTGAGATCTGTGCAATAAACAAGAGAGGTAACCCATGAACTACTATATCAGCGATCTGCACCTCTTCTGCAGGAGCCAGGTGGATAACGGTGGTGTCAATTACGATGGCCGTCCGTTCAAGAGCCTGGATGAGATGCATGAATATATCCTGCGCCGGTGGAACGAAAAGGTAACCAACGGCGACACAGTCTACATCCTCGGTGATGTGGCGATGCGTGGCAAGAACGATGCGCTGATTGCTCTTGTTGCGCAGCTCAAAGGTAAGAAAGTCCTCGTCAAGGGAAACCATGATGACCTCGGTGACTACCGGTATAAACAGCTTTTCTATGAAATCCTCGATTATAAGGAACTGAGCGACAGTTATGAGGGAAAGACACACAAGGTTGTCCTTAGCCATTATCCAATCCTAATGTGGAATGGTCAGCATTCAGGTACCCTCCTCCTCTATGGTCATACGCACAATTCTGCAGAGGATGCCTTCTTCCAGAGTTGTATTGAAAGTATGAACGGAAACGAAGAACTGAAACTCCGCCGCCAAGGTGAAAAGACATTCCGCGCCATCAACGTAGGGTGTATGATGCCATATATGAATTACGAACCACGGACGCTGAAAGAGATCCTCGGGGCTTTCGAGGAGGTGCAAGTATGAGCTACCTTCAACCCTTAAGTGAAATGGAGCGTATAGAGCACACATTAATTAGCGAAAAGCTAGACGAACTTCTGGACCGCATCGACAAGGAGAATATCGGGTTCGTGATAACTGAGAGCGGCAAGGACAAGTATGTTCTCTGCCCATACTGGTGGTTTGAGAAAGATTTTGACGATGACCTTGGGCGCGTCATCAACAGCGCCATCCGCAAAGAACTATCTGCCAGCTCTGAGAACACGGAAGCGGTTCAACGATTCATTCGTAATCATCATAGGGCGCTGGACGATGAGAGCCTACGGGATGCTGTTCAAGAATTGAATGCATATATCGCTACAGCAACTGACCCGACGAAAGCATGGCTCGAAGTGCGTGCTCTACTTCAAGACGAGCTCAATAAACGATATTCTGAAAAGGGAGCAAAGGAAAGTCATGGATGAGAAAAGCTGGGAAGTCATTGAAATCCAGATCGATGAAGAACTGAAGTGTAAGGTTGAAGAGATCATCACTCCCATGGGGCTGACAATGGAACGACTTATCCAGATGTTCTTTGAGCGGCTTGTTCATCCGGATACTACTAAGGAGGCTGTTGAATGGCTACTGAAAGCAAAAGCGGAGATCCAGGAGCAGTGATTTCTAAGGATACTTTCTGCAAGGTTATTCAGCTCATCAAGGAGCAGGAAGCGGTCAACGAGAAAGTCGGTAAAGCGTTAGGGCTCGTTGGCGATGGACACTTTGCTTTCAGTGGTGGTAAACAGTACTTCGAGGCGCTGAGGCTTCTTTTGAAAGAAGGCGTCCGCGACAAGTATGACTATATTGGCTGGTGGCTCTATGAGGCCGAACCTGATTATCTGGTCTGGTCGGGTGATGAGAAGCAAGAATGGTGCCTAAAAGAACTTGGCGACCTATACGATTTCATCCAGGAAGAGTGCCAGGATTGAGAGGAAGCGCTATGAAGATAAGCTACAAACCACTTTGGAAACTTCTCATTGATCGGGACATGAAAAAGAAAGATCTTTGTGACGTGGCAGGCATTAGTCCTGCCTCTGTTACTAAGATGGGAAAGAACGGCTTTGTGACAACCGAAACACTTGAGAAGATTTGTACCGCCTTGAACTGTCAAGTGCAGGACATCATGGAAGTCATAAAAGAAACGCCTATGGAGGTGAGCGAGGAAGAACATAGATGCTTCTGCTACATGCGAGTTGCAACTAACGAGCAGATTGATATTGATCCTGATGAAGAGCATCACGCAGGAAGCATATCCATGACCATGTAACGCAGCATGTAACGAGATTTACAGTCCGTTTTATCGTACACCTCTGATTTTATAATAAGCTCAAGCAATAAGAAGAGAGGTGTCAATTTTGTATTTCTACAGTAAAAAAAGCAGCAAAAAAATCCTCCACACGAAGGGTTGCTCACACATTAAGAATGTGTCTCCTGAACATATGGGCTCATTCAAAACCCTCGAGGAAGCTTATGAACAAGGGTATCGCCTTTGCCGCCACTGCAGCATTATCGCGAAGCAGTACCGCAAGGAAAGCGACTCCCTTGTAGAGTATGGCCATGCACATGCCGTCTCGTTCTTCTTCAATGACCGCTTCATTGGTGTGAGAACTCCCTACAGTCAGTGGAAGATCGTTCCCTCTTCCAACGGAAAGCAGATGATGCTGTTCCACCGTAATACCTTTAAGACTGAAAAAGATGCTGACAGTCCGGTGAAGAACTATCATCATCAGAAAGTTGCCAAGGATTCCATTTTCGAATATCTGGAATACATTGTCGAGCACGAGTACTATCGAATGATGCATCCGGTGGAAATCTTCCACCCAAAGAAAAATAGCACTCCGCCCCAGAAAGGGACAAAGCGCTATAAGAAGCAGCAGAAGATGCTCAAACGCATCGAGAGAAAGCGTTCGATTGTCAATGTACTCAATATTCTCGACAGCCTTCAGGAGCAGCGGCAGTCGGCCTATGCAATGTGATTATTCGTTAGGAGGGTATTACTATGAAGCTGAAAATTGGATTTGCCAGTGGAGATACTGAAAGCAATAAGACTGTCGATACATATCAGATGGAGGAAAGGTCCATCGCTCCTAGAAAGTCGGTTGTGCAGGTCAGCTTCCCTGGCCGTGGTATGGCCTTGGCTTACTACAATGACCAGTTCGATCTTCGCGTCGGCGATCTTGTCTATGTAGATGGCAAGCTCGAAGGCCAGCGCGGTCGAGTCGTTGAAGTGAACTACAATTTCAAAATCAAGATATCCGACTATAAGCGTGTAATTGCCTTGGTTGATACCAACGTAAAGGGCCAGTTCCACAATGCAGGTTCGCATTTTGTTACATTCGATCCTTCGGCTATCCCAACCTCCAAGGTTGTGACATGGTTCAAGGCTCCGGTCAAGGATGACGATGTCTTTGTGAGCGGTAACGATGATACCTCTTTCACCCTTGAAAACCTCAAGGAAATGAAAGTAAGCGCCGCTGTCGCCGAGCGCGGTCATGACTACTACATTGAGAACAACGTCAGATATATTAGCATCGACGGTACCCATGGTTTTGCCATCGTTGAAGGTAGCGAAGCCTATGAGGTAGAGTTTGAATACCGCAATGGCCAGATCAGCAATCTGACCTGCTCCTGCTTTTGCAGCTATAACTGCAAACACGAGTTTGCAGCAATGCTCCAGCTTAGGGAAACCCTCGAGCTGATTGAGAAGCACTATGCAGATCTCCATGAGCGCACAGATTATTTTGCTGCTGTGTTCAAGGGAACGCTGTTCTCGATTGCCGTGGACGGTAAGGAAACAGGAAGCTTTACGCTATGCTGATATGGAGGGCCAATTACACGAGTGTCGGCATGTACTTTGACCACAGTTCGCATTCCCCATAATTTGGGTTGTGGCCTCGCTGGCGATAACTGGGATGTCGTCTATCAAATAATTTTCGAGAAACTTGTTCGCCATGGTATTCCTATTGAAATACGGCAGTACAGTCCGTGATTATAGATATCTTTACCCTCTATGTCTTTTGTGCTATTATGTGAGAAAGTCAGTTGCAGGAACGCTTGACCTAACGAATCATGAGAAGTATGATTGAAGCTATGCTTCTTATTCTGGCAAACGGATTAAGGTGATTACATGGCAACCCGTGAAGAAATGATTGCGTTGATGCGGAAGTACAGTCCCAAGATAAAAACATCGTTTGAGTTCCACATCAAAGGAGATATT
>JBJDYH010000210.1:0-2565 GCA_051867135.1 Faecousia sp.
CTATAACAGCTTCCAGTACAGTACCTACCATTGTTCAGAGGAAACAAATCCGGATTCCGTTTCCTGGCCCATGGACATCATCTTTATCAGCGTGGGAGGAGACGGTATTCTCTCCTTTACATGGTTCTCTCCCAGTGCGGAGCCTGTGGTAAAGGAATCCCAGACCGCGCTGATGTCCTTTGACGAAATCGCGTCCATCGCCAACACCATGCTGCCTGTCGTTGTTGTCGGGCCAAAGGAAACAAGCTTGGTTGATCTGGACCGTATCAACGGTTTCGATACCCATATGGATGTAGAAATCACAAAAGTCTCCCTAACTCTGATGCGGATACGGGACAAAGGCTCCCTGCAGGGCACCATTGTTCCGGTGTGGGACTTCTGGGGCACCTGGAATTGGTATGAGCCGAGGGAGGATGCCACTGAATCTATGAAAAAAGGCGCAAACTACACTACCCAACCCATGCTGACCCTGAACGCCATAGATGGCAGCGTGGTGAGCCGGCAGCTTGGGTATTAAATTGATCCTCCCGTAGTGTTCTACATTTTTTCCGAATTCCTGTAAGATTTCTGTTGCCCGTGCGTCTAATAAGCGAAGGAGGTGAGAGCGTGACCGAATTTGCAAACATATATGAAACCTATTTCAGAGATGTGGAATTGTATTTGCGAGCCATCTGCCGGGACGAAGCCCTGGCAGAAGAGCTGACAGAGCAGGTGTTTTTCCAGGCGCTGAAGGCGCTTCCCACCTTCCGGGGAGACTGCGATATCCGCACCTGGCTGTGCGCAATGGCGCGCAACGCTTTTCTATCCCATCAGCGAAAAGAAAAACCCACGGAGAGTATCGATGAAATTCAAATTCCGGACCCCCGAGAAACGGTGGAAGAACGGATAACGGATCAGGAGCAGGCCATGGCTATCCATCGGATTCTACATAATTTACCGGAGCCATATAAGGAGGTATTCTCCCTGCGAATCTTCGGACAGCTCTCTTTTGGGGACATTGGGAGTTTATTTGGACGAACGGCAAATTGGGCCTGCGTCACCTATCACCGGGCCCGTCAGAAAATCCAGTCGGAAATGGAGGAAGTGCAATGAATATAACCTGCAACATCATCAAGGATCTGCTGCCCCTGTACGCGGAAGACATGGTAAGCGAGGACAGCAAGGCCCTGGTAGACGACCACCTGTGCGGCTGCGACAGCTGTACGAAGGAGCTTGCAGAGCTGAAGAAGGCTCCAAAGGTTCCCGTGGAAGTGGAAACCACCAGTCTCAAGCGGGTGGAGGATACCATTCGGAAAAGAAAGATGCTCACCGCAGCAACTGCTATGATGACACTGGTAGCTGTGCTGGTCACTGGAACCATTTTTTTGATGACCCCGGTGTACCTGACGGCCCGGCAGGCCATTGAGGGAGTGGAGCTCCGGGAAGACGGCGGCCTGGCGATTGATTATGCAAGCGGAATCATGGGATATGGCAGCACCAGCTACGGCAGTGAGGATGACGAATTTATCTGCTGCCAGACAACCCGATATGACTGGCTGCGAAGCAGGCTGTTTGGCCCTAAGCTTTCTAAAATGACCCAGGAGGAACTGGAACACTATGTCCAAAATAACGCCCGGGAAGAAGAATCGTTTCAGCAGGCCTGGGATCGGATTCTGGATATCCATTTGGAGTACGGCACATGGAAGACCCCCAATGGAAGTTATTTTCCAAATAATCTGACGGGGGATTGGGAGCTGGTCAGCAGAACCGCAGACAAAAATGTGTGGTATGTAAATCCCCATAATCCCACCAGCAATACACTGATCTGGAACGGCGCGCAAAAAGAGACTGACGGAATCCCTCCCTGGATCAGCGGCACCTATCTGATCCTGTTTGGCTGCTGTGTGTTTTTGGCAGTAGTGCTGCTCCTCACAACCCGAAATCGGAAAGGCCGGAACTGGGAACTGCTCAGATGCTTTGCCATCCTTGCCGCCAGCGCGGCGGTATCCATTTTGCTTGTCACCAGTGGAAATCTGATCACCACAGGAAATATGGCAAGCTATAAATGGCCCCAAATGATCATCTGTGAATCGGTGACCCTCACACTAACGGCATTGATGTGGCGGAAACTGTATCAGACAAATAAGACGTAAATGACAGCCCCCCTATTTCACGATTCCTGCAAGGAAGAAGACCCAGAGATTCCAATTTTCTATGTAAAAAGTGCTGCTGCGAATTTTGTCTTTCGCAGCAGCATATCTTACATAATTACAGGTAATCGTATATCCTCAGCAACGCTACGGATATTGCTCATTGTTTCGACCCAGCCATCGAGTCGTGGGCTTTCTACGCTATTTATTAATGTTCATTCTGCTGGTTCATTGAAACTGTGGTCGAATCTCGTTCCCGCTTTGTTTCAAGTTCCACATTATTACTAAGGTCAAAGAACACCTCCGTATTGTGGAGTGCCTTCTGATACTCCCTCATTTCTTCTCTGGAGAGCCTGTACTGCGCGTACAGGCTCTTTTTTTGCTCCAGAACAGCGGCATACTCCTCCGACAATTCCTTGACCTTTGGCAGCTTGGA
>JBJDYH010000211.1:0-11260 GCA_051867135.1 Faecousia sp.
ATGAAAATCAGTCCCGCCGAATATTCCACAAGCTCAAACCGCACCACATAGGCCGCCGCGGCATAAGGAATGCTGAACAGGAACAGTAAAATCGGCTCGTAGAAGGGAACCAGCTTTCGGTAAAGCGGATCTGACTTTGTTGTGCCATTTCGCTGATAGATCACATGTACCTGATACCCAATCATCCACATTCCCCACAGATAGATGATATAGGTGCCGATGTATGGGTGAAAATACAAATTCGGCTGGGGCTCCTCCGGCACAATGTAATACAGAAAATGATGGAGGTCGTTGGTCAGCGCCATCACACTCAAAAAGCAAGCCGGTATCAGGAGCAGATACCACTTTTTGCTGATCCGGTAATCCTCCGGCCTGCCGAGATAGAACGCGCCGTAAAGACCGAACAGCGGGATAAAGACAGCCGCTATATTGATAAAGTATCCGGTAAAGCGCATCCACGGAATATTGGCATAGAGAAATGCGTCCTGAACAAATCGAACGGTCAAGTACAGAATACTGACGATATTTTGCGCAGTCAGGTGGATGCGCATGGATTTCTGTGTGATTTTTGTCGTAATTGTATACTGCCAGCCGAAAAGCAGCAGCATATAGACCGCCCAGACAAGATATGGCCGCAGGGAATCCTCCGGCAAATACCGCATACTGAGCTGCCGGTATGCGGAGACCGCGAACAACAGCGCCGCTGCCGCAAAAAGCCGAACAATGGATTTTTTACGCTCGTCCATCGGATTCCCCCCTCAGAAAAGATGATTCGAACCGACCGATGCGGTTAGAGTAAGCTAAACATATTATAGCATAAATGACTGGATTCACCCCACACAAAAGGGTAGGAAAAGGGATTTTTCCGAAGTCAGCGTTTCTTCCAAGCTATTACGCAAATGAATATTGCCAACGTAACTATGCCGTCCAATAAAAATACCGCGCGTCACGCGGTATTTTTTGTTGAGGAATATATTATGGCACCCTCATACCCTTTTGGTATAACCCTTCATTGTTATCGCGATAATAATCTATAAAATAAGCATACATGACGATTTGCTCAAACGAGACATAGGTTTTACTTTTGCCAATAAGATATGGCTCGTCGGATACCGACAGAGACGCAACAGAAGAAGCCGAGAACTTGATCCCCTCCATATTTGCATCCACACAGTGTGCATATATCCCATGCAATCTTCTCTCGCCGGTAATCAAGTCATAGCTTTTGTCATAGCGAGAGCCGACAACTGCCGCAATAGTCCCATCGCTTCTCGTATAGGATACAGCGCCGAAACCGTCCGGCAGGCGTTCCCAGCCGAGGTCTTCGGCCATTTTAGTGAGCTCTACGCGATCATACGGCGTATCTTCCGTAATATAATCCCAGACATTGACACAGGTTCTGATCTCGGTCTGAACTTCGTCCAGGGCAATTACATAAACGTAGTTGCCGTCAGCATCTCTCGTCGGCGTTTTGTTCGCTGCCGAGCCGACATCGGCTCCGTCCGTCTCAGTCGCAGAGCCATTGTCGACGTTTTCGCTTTCAGAACCGGCTGCTCCCGCGTTTTGTCCGTCCTGCTGCCCGCAGCCCGTAAGATCCAGGGCAATCACCATGAGGACTGCCAAAATCCCTAATAAACTTTTCTTCTTCATATGGTTGTCCCTCCTATACATATCCGCATTTAAGAATTTACGCCATATCGGCAATACATTGAATCAGCTAAACTTAAATATCAGGGAACATTAACATAAACATGGTCGCTGTATCTGAACAAAGGAACCTGGTTATAACGATAGCAGTCTGCAAAGGCTGCAAAGACTACGATCTGATCAAAAGAGACATATAAACCCATTCCTTCAACCAGGAATGGCTCTCCCGATATTATACTTTTGCTGTTCACGTCATCTGCACAGCTCATCATTTTATCGCCGGCATCAAACATAACCGGATTCCCGTCAAGCGTAACAGCCGTGTCCAAACCGGACATTCTTCTCTCACCGGTGGGCAGATTATAATCATCACTGTCATATGTTCCCGCAATAGCAGCCAGGATGCCGTCTTCTCGATTATAAAGAAGTCCTAAGCTATCTGTTGCTGCTCCGATCCTGCGCCAGCCAAGATCCTCGGCCATTCCCATAAAATCTACGCGATCATACGGCGAATCGTCCGTAATATAATCCCAGACATTTATGCAGGTCTTAACTTCGGTCTGAACGTCGTCAACGGTAATCGTATAGATATAGTTTCCGTCAGCATCCTGCGTGGTCGATTTGTTTGAAGACGCGTTGGCGCTGGGCGATTCGCCTTCGTTTTCCGTCTCAGCCACAGCCTCGCCCGCAGAGTCATTGTCGACATTCTGGCTTTCAGAACCGGTTGCTCCCGCGTTCTGCCCGTCCTGCTGCCTGCAGCCCGTAAGAGCCAGGGCGATCACCATGAGCATTGCTACAATTCCAAAAAAATATTTCTTCTTCATATGGTTGTTCCCTCCTGTGTAACCCCCTTCGGTCAATTCTGTTTTACGGAAGCACATAGTACGTGGTTTCCTCATCATAATATTCCAGCAAATGGTCGCCTAGGGGCGGCGAGGTCAGATCCTGCTTTATCTGCTCGCAGGCGTAGGCAGCCAGTACGATCAGGTCTATGGTAAACAGATAGCGGTCGTCGTCGCTGGCAGCATACTGAGCCTGAACATTTGCGTCCTGATCATAGCGGATGCTGTAGATCTTCTCCGCGCTGTGATCAATCTCCGTGCGGCTTTCGTCCGTAAATGCGCAAACGTCGTAACGAAGGACAGCAGTGGGCGTGCTTATGGCACAGTAGGGCGTAATCAGTACGTATTTCCCAACGTATAAGTATGGATCCAGCCCC
Source organism: Faecousia sp. (assembly GCA_051867135.1). Classification (GTDB taxonomy): domain Bacteria; phylum Bacillota; class Clostridia; order Oscillospirales; family Oscillospiraceae; genus Faecousia. The sequence goes on from JBJDYH010000211.1 coordinate 2,867, forward strand.
AGACTGCCCCGCATTTCGCCGAAATTAAAGGTTTTCTCCTCTTCGTCAATAAAATCCCAGATGTTCGTCTCGCAGAGAAACTCCTCGCCAAGTACCTCATAAACGTAATACCCGTCTCTCATTTCCGGATGGCGGTTGTCTACGCCGTTCTCGGCTACATCAGGCTCCTCCGGCTCGGCCGTAACCTCGTCCTCATTCGCAGAACTGTTTCCTTCGTCGACAGTACCATTTTGGCTTTCAGAGCCGGTTGCTCCTGCGTTCTGCTCGCCTTGCTGCCCGCAGCCCGTAAGAGCCAGGGCGATCACCATGAGTATTGCTATAATCCCTAATAAGCTTTTCTTGTTCATTATATATCCCTCCTGTATGTAAGTCGTGTGTATTAGGGAAGTTCGTAGACAAATTTTTGCTCGTTATAGTACTCAGTTAGATGATCGCCTAACGGTAAGTCACTCATATTCTCCATAAGATGTTCACATCCGTAAGTAGCTAAGACGATTAGATCGAACGTAAAACCATAGGAAGAATCACTTGCCGAAACATATTCTCTAGATGCGAGAGAATCCGAAGAATACTTAATAGCGTAGTTATCCTGATGATCAACTTTAGTCTGCGTACTGTCAGTACAGACAAAAATCTTAAATTTTACTTCCGATATGTTACCCCTAGCAAGATAAGGCGACGAAAGAGCACGCTCTCCAACACTATAATGTCCATCGCGCGTTCCTAGCCCAAGACTGTCCTCCATTCCGCCGAAGTCAAACGTCTTCGCATCCTCGTCGATATAGTCCCAGACATTCGTCTTCAGAAGAAACTCTTCGCCAAGCACTTCATAGACATAATATCCGTCTCTCATCTCAGGCTTACGATTGTTTGATTCGTCTCCGTTTGCGCCGATTCCGTCCGGCTCAGCCTCAACCTCGCCATTAGAACCATTGTCAATAGTAGTACCGTTTTGGCTTTCAGAACCGGTTGCTCCCGCGTTCTGCTCGCCTTGCTGCCCGCAGCCCGTAAGAGCCAGGGTGAGCACCATGAGTATTGCCAAAACCCCTAATAAGCTTTTCTTCTTCATATGGATGTCCCTCCTGTATGTAGGTCGTGTGTATTATGCGGCGTTTATCCTTATCTCATATAATATTTACAGCGCAGAGCTTTGTCCCCACACAAAAAGGTGGGATTCATCGTGTTTTGAAATTTTTTCACAAAAACTACCTGATTGTGTGGGGCGCTTTTTTGCCGGTTCAGGTAAAATAGGATGAAAATAAGCTGGGACTGCTTTTGTCTCCCGCAAGCGAGAGGAGTAGAGATTATGTTCTGTTCAAAGTGCAGAAATCCTTTGCCGGATGACGCAAAATTTTGCGGCGCGTGCGGTGCGCCTGTAAAGATATCACAAGAAGCTTCGCCGGCGCCGCGGCAGCCGGCAGGCATACCGGACGAAACGGTAAATACCCAGGTACCGAAACAGGAGCCGGTTATGGAGGCACTAAATTTCAGTGCTCCAATGCGCGGCGGCGCTGCGGTCTCCGGGCAAAAATCAAAAAAGGGGCTTGCGATCGGCCTGTCTGTTGGGATCGCCACCCTGCTGATTGCGGCAGCGGCGGCGGTTCTGGTTGCTTTGGGATTATTCAATCCAGCACCATCCAGTCCTTTCCCGATTCTGGAAGCAGGGCAAACACAGATTTATTACGGAGAGAATCTCGATCAGCTTGAAAAAGAGTTTCCGAACATGGAAAATAAGCGCACATCCACTTACGTACTGGAACAATCGGAGAATCAAAGCGTTGCCTGTTTGGTTCGAGCAGACGAAGAAACAGGAGAAACAAAACTGGTTTTCTGGACGACCACTATGAATCATACCGGTATCGCCAATGGAATTTCAATCGGTGACTCTTATGAAAGGATTCTGGCAGAATATCCTGACGCTATGTGCTCGACGGAAACGAGGCTTAATAATCCAAGCAAATACGATCCGGAAACCGATTCAAGTGTATATTTTACGGTTTATATGGACGAAAACGGAAACACCTATTCGTATACGGAATACGACAAGAAACGTGCCGATAGTTTCATGGAGCATGAGAATTTTGACTTAGCTCAGTGGTACGCACTTGACTTTACTGTAGAAAACGGTCAGATTACGCAGATTATGTTTGGCGATCTGGTGGCGTTACAACAGAATCGTTAAGCGATATTACGCCTGGTGGAGCAAAGCACCGGGCAGCGATATTTTGACAATCATAAAGGAGAAAAGCATATGTTCTGTTCGAAATGCGGAAACCAATTAAAGGAAGGCGACCGATTCTGTGCCAAGTGCGGAGCACCGGTTGTGAAAAAAACGGAGCCACAGGAAAAGCACGCCGCGGAGCCGGAATATTCGCTGGCTCCAGCAGCCGGAAGCGCGGAAGCGCAGCCAGTAAAGCATCGGACTGCGGCTTCGGTTCAAAAGAAATCCAAAAAGGGGCTTGCAATCGGCCTGTCCATTGGCGGCGTGCTGATCGCTGTTTTGGCGGTTGTCCTGATTTTTGCCTTTGGGAAAAAGGGCGACGGCGACAGCGTCGGCTCTGTCCCTCTGGGATCCTCTGTTGTTTACGATGACCAGTATACATATTTTCTAAGCGAGACCGAAACCTGGGAGCCCTGCATTAAGCGAGTCCAAAATGATCTGCATGGGAAGCCGGAGCTTCTCTACGAATCAGAGGAAATAAAAGGCAATGGGTGGAGCCAGTATACCCTGGGCAATATCTTCCTCTGGAACGATAAAATCTGCTTTATGGAAATCACAAAAGCCACAGAGCAGGGAGACCGTGAATACGAGATCCATTGGCTCAGCAAAGACGGCAAGGAAAACGGCACCCTTGTAAGCTATGAGCAGCTCAATGCATATGGCGATTTGCTGTCTCAAATGCAAGGCAGTTACTTCTTTGATGATTATCTCATCTTCAGCAACAGCTATTTCTTCTACCGGCTGGATCTGAATACCGGTGAGCTGTGCAAGCAGGAGGATTTTCTTGACCTTGCGGGGCCTGTTTGCTTTGCAGCGTATAACGACGGATACTATTATTACTTTGTTCCTGACATCGAGAATAATCTCATGGGCGAAACCCTGTACCGAAAATCGGAAAAATCTGAGGAAGAGATAGTCGGAAAAGTACCATCGCAGGATGATGATGACGTGGAGAAATATTTCTCCTTTATTTCCAAAGGCAATTATCTGTATTATACGGATTTAGACAATATTTACCGGTTAAACATTGAGGACGGAAGCACAGAAAACCTTGCATCTTACGAGGAAACATATAACAGATTTGCCCTGTGCGAGAACGGGCTCTACTATTTTAAGGATATGACCCTCCACTTCCTCAATACAGAGACCTTGGAGGAAACGATCTTTGACAAAGTAGAAAGGGTACCGAACTTGATTTATGCCGGCGCCGATGATGTATGCTGGATGCAGGTTGATTCAACCAGTCATCGGTATAACTGTTTCCTTCCGGATGAGCAAGGCGGATCGTTTGTTTATTTTGGAGAATCCGATCAGGACGCCTCAACGGAGGTGCAGGAGACAGTCAATACCACCGAGCTGTATGCGAGTATCGTAGAGAGTGCCCTGGAAAGGTATGGCAGCCTCTCCTTTGGCGGCTCCGAATATGAATGTTACGCAAAAGGCGTAATCAAATTAGACCTGAAGGACTTTAATCAGGATGGCACCGACGAACTGGTGATGCTCTATACCCCGGAAGGAGAAGGCATCTTCCCGGTTGTTGATGTATGGACGGTGCAGAATGGCGAGGCCATACAGCTTTTCTCCGGAAGATCCAAAAATGAGTCTCAAGAGTCAGAAATAACCTTTAGTTTATACGAAAATGCCGGTTGCTTTTACATACCGGTATATGATTCTCTGGACCATAACCCCGTGTATGTTCATTTATATGGCTTCGATGAGAATGGGAACTTTGGAGAAGTCTATCAATATGAAAACAACGCTTTTTATATGAACCAGCTTCCGGATGGGAAGAAATTTGCAGGATGTAACACGTTCAGTTTCTACTTCAATGCGCAGTTCAGCGGCGTCGATGCATATGAAAGCTTCAAAAGAACCATGGAAGAATCGCTCCAGGGGGATATGGAGTATATGCTAAATGAGCTGGGGATCGCCATGCCTGAGAATTCCTCGGGGAATACGTTTTCCGCCTACGACTATGAAGGCAACTGGACGTGGCAGCAGGAAGACAGCGACATGACTGCTTCGCTGCAATTAAAAGCCACCGATGAATCTACGCTTTCCGGCGAGCTTAGCTTTTATCGTTTTTTCAGCGATCAGTTGACCATTACAATGTCGCCCGATCATACAGGAACGGTCACCTCTGATTACGGCGGTTTTCAGGGAACGGCACGCTTCGAAGCAGGGAATTTGTATTTCAGCTTTGAAGATCGGATTTTTTATTATGATCGTGAAATCTCGGAGGCGTTTGGGACAACGGAGTTTTGTTTTGTACCTGCAAATTCATCAACGCAGGCCGGAAACTCTGAATTTGACGTGACATCAATGCTGGGTGAGTGGACGCTGGGAATATCCCAGCCAGACGCCGAATATGTCCCCCATTATCTTATCCGATTGAATGAAGACGGCACGATGAATTTAAGAGCCGAGGACGGAAGCTGGCTTGATTATACCTATACGATAGATGCAACACATTTTTCGTTCACCTACACAGGGACTGGCCTCTCGTCCAGTGGCACTTATGTGATCGATGGAGATAAGTTAATCTTTTACGAAGAGAACGATGTAAATTGAGTATCAAGCCAGTGAGGAGTCAGCTGCGAACAATCCAAGTGTCTCGTAAAAGGTCTGAAAGCGAGGGGATTCTATGAAGAAAAAAATATCCATGATTCTGGCGATGCTTATGCTGATGCTCTGTCTGCCGGTTTCTGCCGTGGCGGCGTCTGAGTCCGGGGAAGTTACCATACAAACAGAAATCTTCAGCGGTTTTGATATTACGATACCAGGATCCATTGCAGAGAAATACCGCTGGTCAGAGGGCGGCTTAGAGGGAGCCAATTGGATACACTTCTACGATCGATCCAAATTTGATGCTTTAGGTGGAAAGAGCAGTTATGAGTTAGCGGATGAGGAGAAGGGATACCTGTTCAGCATCCGTCAGTACTACTACGACAGCGATTATCGTTACGGAATGGGCGATCCCCTGTTTTATGAGCTGTTCCAGCCGACCAGAAATGACATTGTGGCCTTTTATAGCCGGGATGACTTGTCGAGGCTCATGATCCTTTCTGTGGAGTATGCAGATTCTGCTCCGGTGTCTGTGCGAAAAGAAGCATTGAAAATTGCCGGATATATGACGCCGGATTCCGATGTATACCTGGAGGATGTGGACGCAAATCCCTGGAACCTCAAATTCGCGAATTTCCTCTTAAACGGGCGCTTTCGGAACATGGGACAGGAATATTTTGACGACACGGAAATGCAGGCATGTCTTTTCAATGTTGCGGGGGACGATTACCCGGAGTTGATTATCACCAACGGGGCGGCAGACGGGCAATCCTCCCGGGCATATGTCTATACGTTCAGCGAAAACTGGCAGGTTGAATATCTGCGTACCGCAACAACAGAAGAGCTTAACGCCATGCCTATGCAGCCTTTTACAGTGATTCGCGGGGGATGGGGAGATTTCCTGGAAGCCTGCGGTTATCAGATTGAATATTTATCTGCGCAAATAAGCTCAGCGGACTGGCTCGGCACTTACCGATACGACGATGGAGCTCAGGGAGAGCTGTATATCGTCAAGGAGTCAGACGCCAATGAGGTGCGCGGCGTCTATGTGTTCCGCGAAGCGTCCGGTGAATATGACAGCCGGGCTTTCGTCTGGAGCAAGGATGACAGCAGCATGGCTTCGGAGCCGTTCCAGAACGGTTCCGGCTCCGACCGCATCTTTCATTATTTGAAAGACGACAGGATCGTCACGGATTATCCGGACGGCTGGTGGCCGGACAGGACATATGAATGGGTGTCGGACGTGGATGGTGCTGGCGAATATATCCCGGGGATTCCGGTCGGTTATGCCGGAGCAACTGTAGATTTTAAAGAATGGCTGTTTGAGAAATCGGCCTATGAATACGATAACGAGCTGGCCAAGCTGGGCGCCATGCTGAACAAGGCTGCGTGCAACGGTGAACAAGAGATCTGCAGCCTCTTTTATCAGATGAAAATAGAAGATGCAAACATTGAAAACTTCAATTACGGTGGTGAAAACGCCTTCAGCATTGCGCACCGCCCGATGATGCTGAACGGAGAAGAAGCAAACCTGATTTTTATTGTCGCGCGTGGTTCTCAGGAAGTTAGCGAATACATCGGAGATTTAACCATGCAAGCGAACAGATCCTTTCTAAATCAGAGTTCCTATGATTATGTGACAGACTTTTATGAAAAAATCTGGGATGCAATGCGGTCGTATGCCGACGGGCATGAAGATTTGTATGACACAGACATACCCCGTGTGTTTTTTATCACCGGATACAGCCTTGGCGGAGCGGCTGCAAACCTGACGGCAGCTATGGCAAAGTATCCCAGCTCCGACTTGGGAAACAGTTGGATTTTCCAGGACACAGATCCAACGCAGATTTTTGCATATACCTATGGCGCCATTGACTCCATCGATGTGGATGCTCCACTCCAAGACGGATATGAATATATTCACAATATTTTCAACTATTTTGACACCTTTGGTCCCAATGGCGCAGAAATACTTACCACCAGCGGAAATTCCGGAGTAGGAAAATTTGGCCATATTGATCGATTCGCCTATCGCTTTTCCAGGGAGAATAGCGTACTAGACGCCGCGAACCATGATATCAGCAATTATCTTACCGCTATTGTAGAAGGTGCAGTCGAATGTCGTTCCCCCTACTCTCAAACAGCCATCCACTGCCCCGTTGATGTTGAGGTTATAAAAAACGGTGAAGTTGTTGGCCGGATCACGAACAATCAGGTGGATGAGGAGCTTCTCGCCGCCAATCCGGAGGTGGCGCTGATGGTGGTGGAGGATTCCAAGCACATCGCTGTGTTTGACAGCCCGGAGGCATATTCCCTGCGCATCACGGCAACAGATGACGGCGAAATGTCGGTATCCACGGTATCCTTTGACGATACCGGCGAAAGCTACGGTGCCGCGGAATACCCCAATGTGGAAATTAAAACCGGTCAGGTGTTCTCCATGGAGCTGCCTGTCGCCGATTCAGCCGGAAGCGACCCGCAGACGCCGGAGCTGCTGCTCATGGATGGAGACAGAATCAGCGGAAAGGTCAACCCGGACGGAAGTATCTCTCCGGTCAGTGGGACAGGAAATTGGTTGCAGCTTGCTTTGCTGGCAGCGATTGTGATTGTTAGCAGCCTGATTGTATTTTTGTGGAGAAGAAAAATGAAGAATACAAAGAAAATAAAATTTCCAATCGCATCTATTTTTATGGTGCCTTTGATTGTTGGCATTGCCATTGATTTATATTTTTATCTGATCATGCCCTATAGGTTTGATGATGGAATCGGCTACCGCATGGTGGTGGAGTTCGGCAGCACCTACTCTGTTCTCCATATCCTCTACCAAGTTCTGCTGATCGGCAGTATGATCCTGCTGGCGGTTCTGCTGTTCATGCGGAAGCGGAACAGCCTTCTGGCAGGCGCGTTGGCAATTCAAGCACTTTTGCCCGCGTTTACGCTTACGAGCTTTCTTCTGAACTGCGGTTCCCGGGGCTTTTTTGATGTGTATGAGTATGAGCTTCATTTTGGCCCGATGATGTGGGCAATCGGCATCTGCGGCTGTTATGTGCTGGAAATTCTATGCTATCTGCTCCTTACTCTCATGGCGGTCACGCCGTGCGCCGGGGACGGTGAGCGCAAGCGTGGGCTGCACAGGCTGTGGTTCCTGCCCGGCGTACTTGGCATCTTTATCGTCTTTGCGCATCTTGTGGGAAACATCTATTTTATGCGCAGTGACTTATACTGTTTGTCTGTCCTGTTCCTGATTCCTATGGCGTTCCTTCTGGGCTGGTGGCTGACGCATCCGTATAAAAAGGAAAGGCCTGTCTACCAAATGCCCGTTGCGCAGTCTTATGGACAGCCGGTCTATCAGAGCGTTGGTACTTTTGATGCTGCTCAGAAAGTAATCTGCTCTGGCTGCGGCCGGGAACTGCTGCCGGACGAGGCATTTTGTGCAGGCTGCGGTACCAGACGCCCGGAACCGTCTCGGGCCGAACCGGATACTGCAGATCATAAGGTTTTCTGCTCCGGCTGCGGCAGGGAGCTTCCACCGGATGAGGATTTCTGCTGCGTTTGCGGTACGCACAGGCCAAACCCGTTGCAGGATGAAACCATTGATTTATAAGGAG
>JBJDYH010000212.1:0-2559 GCA_051867135.1 Faecousia sp.
TGCTCCGCACAGGTGGTCTTCGCGCACTCGGCCTGACGCTGGCTCCGTCAGCTAATGTATTCAAGTTGCCGGATATGACCGCCTGGAGCGGTGTTTTTCAAGGTACTGGAGGGAACTGAAAAAGATCCCCTCATGTGGTAGGCAGCGAAAACGGCTTTTTTACAACCTTTTTTGAAAATATTTTTTGATTCGCCTGAGTTTCTTAGCAATGTTTTGCTGCGTGCATCCGTATATCGCTGCGACTTCTGATTGGGAGAAGTCATCCACCACGACGAGCGTTAATAATTCCAGCTCGTCAGGTGACAGCAACCTGACTTTTTTGTAAAGAATCGGGTCCTCAATTTCTTCAACCCACCCATATCTCGAACTTCCGGTATAATTGTCCCAGCAGCTGACAGCTTCCAAAAACTTTTTCATGAGCGCAGACTTATCTTCCTGGTCAGTTGACGGCTCATCGAAGGTACCAACACTCATCTCCTGCGTATGAAGTTGATGGTTGCGTTCCTGCTTAAAGACATTCCAATCAAAGTCGTGCATTTCCTGAATAGCGGCATCTGACATCCCAGCCGCTTTGTATTCCTGGCGGAGCTTTGCCCACTCTTTTTCGAACTTTCTTTTTTCTGATGCATAGTTGAATCCCATGCTGTGTTCCTCCGTTTTCTGAAATTTGAGATAGAGTCAAATTTCAGAGCGGCGGATCACGACAATGCCGTACTATACGGCAGACAATAAAAATAGGGACGCTTCTGCAATGCCATGCAAAAGCGTCCCTATACGCAATTTCTGAGAGCAAAAATAAGACCCCCGCAGATCAGTTTCGAGCTTTTGCCCGAAAAATCTAATCTACGGGAGTTATTTGAAAGTTTTGAAAAAGGGAGATTGCGTTATTTGAGCGTTATTTAGGCGCCATTTTCACCTTGCTTTTGAAAATTGCGTCATTTGAAAGTCACATCAGCGTTATTTGAGCGTTATACGAGCGTTACCTGAGCGTTATTTGGACCCATTTCAGCCAGAACACAATATTACAATGCCATCTCCTGTTGCTCCTTGATGTACTGGGAGAGAAGAATAAATTCTTCCGCGGTAAGGATCGTTCTTGCGCGTTCCATTTCGCTTTTGGCGACCTCGACAGCTCCCAGATGATAAATCGCGTAGATGAGCCAGTATCTGGCTTTTATGTTTTCTGGCATAATATCACATGCCTTTGTAGCGTAGAGCTGCAACCCGGAATAGTCTTTGCTTTCCGCAAGTGCGGAAAGCAATTCGTTGATCAGTCCGGCATATCGCATAGAATAGTGTGTTGCCAGCCCGACGATCCAATGCTCACCCGCAGCATTTTCAAATAGCGGTCCGCGATACAATGCAACCGCCTGTTTTAACAATTCAATTTTGTGAGAGGCAGTACCCGCTTTCTGTGCCCGTTCCCAAAGCGTATCAAATTGCTGTAGGTCTGTGATGATATGCAGTTCGGGATTGATCCGATAGCCATTTGGCGTGGATTCAATCAACTGATGCGGAGATATCAGAGAAAACTCCCGCCGGAAACGGTAAATCAAGCTCCGGATATTCCTTCCGACAGTCTCTGGATCAGGGTTTTCCTCCGGCCATAATGCTGATGCAATTTCCATCGGAGGATGAGAAGCCTTTCGGTGGAGCATCAGATAGGTTGCCACGCGGCTGCTCTTTGGGGATTTGAAGTCCTGTTCCCGAATCACCCCCTGGGAGGTACACAACTCCATACTGCCAAAGAAGTTAATGATAATATCTTTATCGCTGCGAATTGCCTCCGGTGACAATGCCTTTTTCGCACTCTCCAGCGTTTTCTGTTGAGCCATGGCACGATGCAGCACATATGCCAGAATGCTCATCATGCTGGGTCTGTCAATATATCTTGTCGGATTGCGAACCGCAAGAAACCCAACAGGATTTGGAGCAAACGGGGACGCAATGACAGATTTGATGCCGAGCATTTGATAGATTTTATATTCCTCCGGCTCATCTTTTTTCACCGTTTCGACATTGTGCAGAATCAGAGGTTCATTGTTATGCATTGCATGAATCCAGTTCGGCATGATGCGGGCGGTTTGAACCTCTGCCAGGAGCTTTTCTGTTCTATCACTTTTCCCTGGATTATACCACCAGGATGCAGTCCACGCATCCAATTCCAGATCTACCTCCAGAATACCTGCCCAACTACCGCCATAGAATTCATTGGCAGTTTTCAGGGTCTGCATGGCAATTTCTTTGGGATCATCACTGGTATGCAGATACGCCTCCAAACCGCTGACGGTCTGCTCCAGTTCGATACAGTAACGAATATACTCCTCGTCATACTGTTGAAGCAAGTCAGCGGTCGGCTCAATGGCGCCTGCCGCCCTTTCACTCTTTCCGAAGAATGCACTGAAAAACCTCGACATCGTGATCCTCCTTTCAGAAAGCAACAAACCGCAGAGCCTCGTGACAAGTGTCCGACAGCCTGCGGCTTGTAATCTATTCAAAAATGCTGTCGGCACAACTTCACACGGAATGGTCAATCTTTATTCAGCCGACGGATATTAC
>JBJDYH010000213.1:0-1316 GCA_051867135.1 Faecousia sp.
GCACCGATGAAAAGAAAGGGATGTAAAATGAAGATAAAACCAATGCCGGCGGTCATGACTGTGCTGTCAGCGCTCTATTTTCTCTATGTGTTATCCAGCCCGGATACGACCCTGGTGGCAGATGCCGTTGGCGGAGACCCGGGCGGTAAGGTTCTGCCCATGATCATGTCCGCGTTTCTGTTTATCGGATTTTTATATATCACTTTCAAAGAGCGCCCCGATGGGGAGCCCATGGACAAGCAGACGAGACTCCTTTTCTTTACCACCCTGGGTCTGACGGTGGCCTATGTGCTGCTGATGAAAACGGTGGGCTTTGTTCTGCTGTCTGCGGTGCTTGTCTATGTGCTGGAGTACATGTTCACGACCGCCGGTGAAAAGCGGGACCCGGTTCCTGCGGCGGTGGGCGGCGCGGCAACCGTTACGGTTACCTCCCTTTGTTACCTCCTGATGCGTTTTATCACAAAAACCCTGCTGGTAAAGGGAAGGGGCGGGGAACTTCCGTCCATCTTCGGCTCCACCGTGTTTGAAGGCTGCATTTCTGTGGTTCTCGTGGCAGTGCTCACGGCGGTGCTCTATACTGCGGCATCCAGGCTTCTGAAGGGGGACCGGTACAAGAAGGTTATCAAGCCCGCCGCCATCACCTTTGCGGTGGTACTGCTTCTGTATGTGATCTTCAAGCAGTTCTTCAACGTCAACCTGGCCCCGGGCCTGCTGAAATACTAAGCGGGGGGTGCGGAACACATGAGTGAATTTATGGAGGGCGCTGCCCTCGTTCTGAAACTGGATACTTTTTTGTGGATCGCCTTCGGCTCCATGCTGGGAATCATCCTGGGCGCGCTGCCAGGCCTTACCGCCACCATGGGAATAGCCCTGGTTATCCCCATTTCTTACCAACTGGACACGGCTACAGGCATCGGCCTGCTGCTGGCAGTCTACTGCGGCGCTGTGTGCGGCGCTTCCATCCCGGCAATTCTGCTGGGCATCCCGGGCAACCCCAACGCCATCGCAACGGTTGAAGACGGCCAGCTCATGACCCGGAAGGGTCTGGCAGGCCAGGCCCTGGGCGGTGCCGTGCTGGCCTCCATGATCGGCGGCATCGGCTCCGAGGTTTTCCTGGTATTCTTCAGTCCTCTGATCGCCAAAATGACCCTGGCCTTCGGTCCGGCGGAAAAATGCACCCTTTCCCTGGTGGGCATCGTCATCATTGCCGCCGTGTCCGGCGACAGCATTTTCAAAGGACTTCTGATGGGCGCGCTGGGCTTCGTCCTGGCGTTCCTGGGGCCGGACCCCATGTCCGGACTGCCCCGGATTCCCTT
>JBJDYH010000213.1:1416-11176 GCA_051867135.1 Faecousia sp.
TTTGCCCCGGAGGTGGCCAACAATGCTGTCACCGGCGGCGCCTTGATTCCCGCTTTGAGCCTGGGCATCCCCGGCGACTCCGCCACGGCGGTGCTGATTGGCGCGTTGATGATCAACGGCGTGACACCGGGCTTTGCCCTGTTCTCCCAGAATATGCCGCTGGTGTATTCCATTTTCATTACATTGTTTTTGGCCAACATCTGCATGGGTGTGTTCCAGCTGGCCGGCGTCCGACTGTATCCCAGGATTTTGCAGATTTCCTCCGGCGTGCTAATGCCCATTGTGCTTCTGCTTTCCTTCGTGGGCTCCTATGCCCTGGCAGGCTCCTCCGTGTCCAAGGGGGTCTACTTCCTGGGAACCGCCCTGGTGATGGGCTTTGTGGGCTACGTCATGAAGAAGAACAAGTACCCCATCGCCCCCATTGTGCTGGGCCTGATTCTGGGCAAGATGTTTGAAGAGCAGTTCCGCCGTGCAGTAAAGCTGGGCGCCGGCACCATGTCCAGATTCTATACCTCTCCCATCTGCTGGTGCTTCCTGGCCCTGGCCGTGGTCATTGTTGTCTCTACGATTCTGAGCAACAGAAAGCGCAGGGCGAAGGCATGATAGAATTCACATTTCTGGGAATCAACGGCTCCGTCCAGGAGCCGGAGTATGGGAACACCGCCCTGCTGATTTCGGGGCAAACCGGAGTCCTGGCCGTGGACCTGTCCTGCAATCTTTCCGCCCTGACCAACGCGGACATCGACGCGGTGATTCTGACCCATGAGCACATTGACCATGTGTATGGCCTTCCCTCCCTGATTCATCAGCTTTGGCTGAGAGGTCGGACAAGAGCCCTGGATATTTATATGCCCCAGGGACTGGAAAACCTGGTAAACGGCTTGCTGGACCTTTTCGGCATTCGCAGCAAACCGAAGATGTTTGAAATCCGTCTCCGCACGGAGGCTTCTTTTGCCGTTGGCTCCCTGAGTATCCGCACGTTCAGGACGGACCATACAGGTACTTCGTTGGGGATCGTCGTGGAGGCGGGTGGCAAGAAGCTGATCTACACAGGAGATATGCGGCCTATGTCTGTATTCCCGGCTGAATTTGAGGGCGCGGATGTTTTGATCCACGAGGCATCCGGGACAGAGAGCGAAGAGCCCACACTCATCAGGAAGGGGCATTCCAGCGGAGCGGATGCAGGGAAAGCCGCCAAGGCCCTTGGGGTGAAACGGCTCTATCTATGCCATTTGCCCCAGGGGGATACCCGGAAGCAAAAAGTTTTGCAGGAAGCGGAACGCATGTTTCCGCTATCCCAAATTCCAGATATTCTGGAGACATATTCCCTATAGTTCCCGAAACCAGATCATTGGTCTATGCAATTCCTACGATGCGACTCCAACATGCAGTAAACAGCCCATCTCTCCGATGCGCATAACGAGAAATGCAAATCAGGCGAATCTAATCAAACAAAAACAGACAAGCTACCTGGCGGATCGATTTGCCAGGTAGCTTGTTTTTTTCTACGTAGACAGCGGTTCTGGGATTGTCGATCTTTATACTATTCTTTCATTAAAACTTCACAATCTTCCGGTCTGATTTGTGTAAAACTGCGTTGTCGTCTTTGCTGGGCGTCAGCCCAGCCGCACGTCGCCTTGTTTTACGCAAATCATCCTCGGAAATCTTTGCGAACTTTTAATTTAATAATAGTCATTTCATAACAGTATGAAGAAAAGAAACTTAAATATTTAGGGAATATGTACGCTAACCTTCCGTTTAGTGAAACAGTAAATTCTCGAATGGCCAATATGCTGATCAAGATTGCATCTGAACTGACATACAGACAATATGTAGAACTATACGTAGTTAAAATGTTTCAAAACGCAGCATATGATGCTGCGGTGAAAAAAGATCCATACGAATCGCTTGCTGGGATTCAGATGATGACAATTGCTACAGAAATCTTTGATCTTTATCGCCGTACTTTGATTCATTCATCAGAAGCATTGCTTGATGCCGCTGCTATAAACCCATCAAAGTTAACTCTTGTCGGTTACGGCTCGCTAATGTATGAATTAATGGAGCTTAATGAAATAAAGGATGACGCTATCTGTTCTGAAATTATTGAGTTTATGGTAGGTATGACCGAAGAAAACAGTAATCAAAAAATGAAGCAAGGCACGCTCGACGGCGGAACAAATTGGATTGATTTTGATAAACGTATTGATGATCTGCAGCAGGAAGTAAACAGTACATGAATGCATAATCTTCAATTTTCGTCACGCTGGAGGGAATCGTTAGCTCACCTAGTCTTGTACACCAGCAAAACGTTAAAGACCGAATCGTCTCAACTCCCTCCGATAGATTTATACTTGACAGAGATTTACACCAATTGAATGCACCACGGCCAATGCTGCGTACAGTATCCGGAAGAATTACAGAGGTAAAATTGTATCCACCGTAATCGGTTGCTCCACACATGCCGAATGCACTATCTCCAATAGACACAAGGCCGTCTGGTAATACCACACTGTTGAGCAAATAACAATTGCCAAAAGCACTGGTACCAATAGATGCAATTGCTTACTGACGCAGTGCTACCTAAAGATTCACCATCTGATATAGTATCCTCGTAATTCAGGGCATATGACAAATTTGGCCCTGAGCCGAAAAGCAATGCAGCGCAGAGTGCAAACGAAAACAGGTGTTTTAAGTTTTTCTTCACAGATACCACTCCTCTTTCAAACATGTGCTGGTTGATGGCAGCAAGCGGAAAGCATTCAAAACATAATCTGCATTATGTGATGAAAGCGCTCGCTAGGCAGAGAATTTTTTCGCGCCGCTGGTTTTTGCGCAGCACAATTTCTCACCCTCATCTTCGTTTATAAAAAACGGCTTATGAGGGTGTATTTGTGATGTTCATTTTATGGTACTTTTTTTGTAGGTGATATTTCAGGTGCTTTTCTTCTATCGATTACTTGATTTTTGTAATGGTTTGTTTTATACTTTTTATGTAATTCAATAAATGCTGATGAAGGTTTCGCCACATAATGCAGATTATGTGGTTTTTCCTTTCCCTAAACCACAAGTCCCAAGCGCTCAATTTTGCGGCGGTGTTCGATGCCCGTGGTCATAATATAGATTCTGGTAGTGTTAATACTACTGTGGCCCAGGATATCTGCCAATTTGGCAATATCCTTTTCAATACCATAGAATGTACGCGCAAAGAGCTTACGCAGGTTGTGGGGAAAGACCTTGGATGCTTTCACGCCGGCAGTTTGGCACAACTGCTTCATCTGCCGCCAGATGAAGCTGCGATCAATGGGTTTTCCGCTCCGACTAACAAAGATTACTCCAGCATGGATGCCTTTCCGCTTTGCATACTCCAACAGCAACATTTTCAGTTTACCCGGAACGAGAATCGTCCGGGTTTTGCTTTTGCAGTTCACCGTGATCTCCCCATGCCGAAGAGCTTCCACCGTGAAGTACCGCAGCTCCGACACCCGAATGCCAGTGCCGCAGATCGTTTGCAGTATCAGGTTAAGCTGCTCATTTCTTTTGGATGCCTCCAGCAGCCGCAGATACTCTGTCTTGGTCAGTTCCTTCTCCTCAGTACAGTAGGTCTGCCTTTGGAGCCGGATACTTTTCACCTTGCAGTCACACAAGCCCAAGAAGTCCAGCAGGCTGTTCATAGATGCCAGCATAGAGTTGATGGATCGAACCGCATACCCCTGTTCCATCAGGTGTTTTTTTCACGCCAAAACCAGTTCTTTGGTGACCATCTCGCCGTTGGCATAAACGCAGAATGCTCTTACATCCCGCAAATATTTCTCCTGCGTCGCCACACTTTTTTCCTCACGGCGGAGATACTGTGAAAATGCCTTGATCTGTTCAATATTCAAAATTCGTTTGTCCATGAGATTCCCTCCATAATCTTGATAGCTTTATTGTATCCAAATTTTGAGAAGTGGAGGGATACTTAAAATATAAAGGGCAGAACGCGCTATAAGACCCAAGAATGCAGACTGCAGCTGCTTCTTGGGCATTTTCCGGCCATTTACAATTGCACTCCCGCAAAATGGAACGGATTCATTTGGGGATCAGACATAACTGTTGAAATTATTGTTCGTTTTTTCTATAATATATGCAGGATAACGACACGTTTGGAGGGATTTGCCATGACACCGGAGCAGAAGGCCAGGCAGAGCATTGACCGTCGGCTTGTGCAGGCGGGGTGGGTGGTTCAGGATTATCGGCAGCTGAATCCCATGGCTTCTTTCGGCGTGGCGGTGCGGGAATTTCCCACCAGTTCAGGGCCTGTGGACTATGCGCTGTTTGTTGACGGCAAGCCTGTGGGCATCGTGGAAGCGAAACGGGATGACAATGCGGAAGGTCTTACCGAGACGGAGGGGCAGTCTGCCCGTTATGCGAAAAGCCATTTTCTGCATTGCAATATCGTCTATCAAATCCGGTTTGCTTATGAAGCCACCGGAAAATTGACCCGGTTTACGGACTATGCAGATTGTGATTTCTCCTCCCGGGAAGTGTTTTCCTTCCATCGCCCGGAAACCCTGAACGCTCTGCTGACTGCGCAGCAAAAGGGTTACGACACCCTCCGCAACAATATGAAGCGGTTCCCGGCATTTGATACCACCGGGTTCCGGAAATGCCAGATTGCGGCAATCCAGGGCCTGGAAAATTCTTTCGCCATGAAGAAACCCAGAGCCCTGATTCAGATGGCAACCGGTGCAGGCAAGACCTTCACCGCCATTACGGCGGCCTATCGGCTCCTGAAGTATGCCCGCATGAAGCGGATTCTGTTTCTTGTGGATACCCGTTCTCTGGGCAAACAGGCAGATGAGGAATTCCGGGCCTACCGTCCCAATGATGATAACCGCAGCTTTTCGGAAATTTACAATGTGTGCCGCCTGAGCAGCTCCTTTATCCCGGAGGGCAGCCAGGTCTGCATCAGCACCATTCAGCGGATGTATTCCATTCTGAAAGGCGAACCGCTGGACGAGGGCACCGAGGATGAATCGGAGTTTGAGCATACAGCGGCGCAGCCTGTCAAGGAAGTGGTTTACAACAAAAAGTACCCGCCGGAGTTCTTCGACTGCATCATCGTGGACGAGTGCCACCGTTCCATTTACAATGTGTGGAGCCAGGTGCTGGAATATTTTGACGCCTTCATCGTCGGACTGACGGCGACCCCGGATAACCGCACCATCGGTTATTTCAAAGAAAACATGGTCTGTGAATACACCCGGGAGCAGGCCATTATCGACGGTGTCAACGTTGGCGAGGATATTTTCCTGATCGAGACGGAGGTAACCAAAAACGGCGCAACCATTCTAAAGCAGCTCATTGAGCAGCGCAGCCGCAAGACCCGTGCCAGGCGGTGGAAGCAGCTGGATGATGATTATGAGTATACCGGAACCATGCTGGATCGGGATGTGGTCAATCCCAGCCAGATTCGCGCTGTGATCCGCACCTTCCGGGAGGCGGTGTTTACCCAGCTGTTCCCCGGCCGCCAGGAGGTTCCCAAGACGCTGATCTTTGCCAAGACGGACAGCCATGCCGATGATATTGTGCAGATCGTCCGGGAAGAATTCGGAAAAGGCAATGAATTCTGCAAGAAGATTACCTGCCGGGCGGATAACCCTGAAGGCGTGCTCAACGAGTTCCGCAATGGCTTCAATCCCCGGATCGCGGTCACGGTGGATATGATTGCCACCGGCACGGATGTGAAGCCCATCGAGTGTTTGATTTTCATGCGGGATGTGCGGAGCCGGAATTACTTTGAGCAGATGAAGGGCCGCGGCACCCGCGTGCTGTGCGGGGACGATTTGAAGAAGGTCACTCCATCCGCCAGCGGCAATAAGGACCATTTTGTGATTGTGGATGCCGTGGGGGTTACCCGGTCCAAAAAGACGGATACCCGGGCGCTGGAACGCAAGCCCTCTGTTTCCCTGAAAGAGCTGATGCTGAATGTTGTCACCGGCTCCAGGGATGAAGATACCCTGACCTCTCTTGCCAACCGCCTGATTCGGCTGAATGCCCAGCTCACCCCGGCAGAGCGCAGGGATTTTGCAGAAACGATTGGCGTGCAGCCGGGATTGCTGGCCCAAAGAATGCTGGATGCCTTTGACCCGGATGTCATTGCCGCCGGTGCGGGAATCTTCCTGGGTGGTGAAACACCGCTGAGCGAGGAAGAACAGCAGCGAATGGAGCAGGCCCGGCAGGCGCTGATTGGGGAGGCGGTGGCGCCGTTCTTATTGCCGGAAGTCCGGGACTATATCGAGGATGTCCGCCGCAGCCATGAACAGATCATCGACAGCGTGAATCTGGACAAGGTGCTGTTTGCCGGATTTGATACCGACCGTCAGGCAGATGCAGACCGCACCATTCACAGCTTCCAGGAATTTCTGGAAGAGAACCGGGACGAGATTCTTGCCCTGGGGATCATCTATGACCAGCGGTACAAGGATCGCCCCATGGCCATCAGCCGGCTGAAAAAGCTCTATGAGAAGCTGAAAGCCCGCCGGATTACGGTGGAACGTCTCTGGGAGTGCTATGCCATCCGCCGCCCGGACAAGGTGCGCCGGGGCACGGTGGCGCAGCTTACCGACCTGGTGAGTATGATCCGCTTTGAAATGGGCGAGGCTCCCGAACTGATCCCCTTTGCCGAGCGGGTGGACAGCAATTTCAAAGCATGGACCTTCCGCCGCAACGCCGGCAGTGTCCACTTTACCGAGGAGCAGATGGACTGGCTGCGCATGGTGAAGGATCACATTGCGTCCTCCCTCAGCATCGAGCCCAACGATCTGGAGCTGAACCCCTTCGACCGCAAGGGCGGCCTGGGGCGGTTCTATGAGGTGTTTGGGGAGGAGTATGAGAAGATTTTGATGGAAATGAATGTGGAATTGGTGGCGTAAGTATGGAAAGACACTATGGAAGGTGTGCTTTGTGCGGAAAAGAGAGCGAATTAACGTTTGAACATATTCCTCCACGTTCTGCTTTTAATAGTCACCGCACAAAAATGTATACTGGCGACCAGTTTCTTACTGATATAAATCGCATGCCATTTGATGTTCAAGGACTACAATATCTAAACCAACAAAAAGGTTCGGGGCTGTTTTCCCTTTGTAAAAGTTGTAATAACTTGACTGGAACTTGGTATGGTGATTCTTACCGGGATATGGCTCAAATAATTGTGGGAGCAATCGAAAACTGGAAAGAAGACCCCGTCGAAGCAATCGGAATAAGAGATGTGTATGTTGGGCGATTTATCAAACAAGTTATTTCGATGTTTTGCTCTGTGAACAACTTTGAGTCTCTTAACCCCTATCGGCATATCAATCAAGTGAACCAAGTTGGTCTTTCCCCGCTATTCAAAACCATATGCGATGCACAAGTTGGATTATCCCGTGCGACTAACATGATGGATGAGCTTCGATCATTCGTACTTGACAAAGATGCCGTGGGATTAGATAGGAATAAGTTTAAAATATGTATGTATCTAACAAAAAGTCAGTTTGTCAAATTCAATGGACTCTCTTCGGTGATAGATTTAGAAACGAACAGCTATATTTTGCTAAGTGAGATTACTGCATTCCCCTTCGGTTTCCTGTTGTATTTTGATTCTCCAGAAGGATTTTCTCCCAAAGGCATTGATATTACGCCTATGGCAGATTGCGGATATGAGGCTATAGCAACCATTGAATTCCCGTTTCGTTTTCTTGAAATGAATACATATTTACCAGGGGATTATCGTACAAAAGAGGAAATTGAAAGGAAATATAGAGAAAGTAATTTTTGAAAAGTCTTTACCGTAGAAATGCTCCTTAGCAACAAGCATGAATATGAAGTTATGAGGTAGTATATGGCAATATATAGAGAATTGGTAAAAAAAATACCAATCCCTCCCGACAAAAAGACAAAGCAAAAAGAATACCTAGCCAAAGGTCGCCTGCCTATAATTGATCAAGGGCAGAGGCTTGTTGGAGGGTATACTAATGATATGAATATGCAGTTAGCCTGTCCTCTACCTGCCATTGTGTTTGGTGACCATACCCGGGCAGTAAAGTATGTTGATTTCCCTTTTGGAGCTGGTGCTGATGGAATAAAGGTTCTGGAACCTAAAGAGGGGATTTATCCCAAATATCTGTTTTATGCAACACAATATCTTGTGTTGAGGCTGGAAGACAAGGGATATGCTCGTCACTACCAGCATTTAGAAAAGAAAAAAATAGATATTCCGTCGGTAAATGAACAAAAACGTATTGTTGCCCGGATTGAGGAACTGTTCTCCGGACTGGATAATGGTGTGGAAACGCTGCGGAAAACAAAACAGCAGTTGGCGATGTATCGGCAGGCGGTTATTTCCGCAGCTTTTCCGGAAATGACGGAAGAAAACACAGTTAGTCTCAATACTATTGCGGAAATATCCGGTGGTATAACAAAGGGAAGAGATCTTTCAAAACACGAGACAATTCACCTCCCGTATCTTCGAGTTGCCAATGTTCAAAACGGTTTTCTTGACCTATCTGAGATGAAAACCATCGAACTCAAAAAGGATGAAATAGGAAAATACCTGTTGCAGTCTGGAGATGTCCTCTATACTGAGGGAGGAGACCGGGACAAGTTGGGTCGCGGAACTGTTTGGAACAACGAAATTCCCAATTGTGTCCATCAAAACCACATTTTCAAAGCCAGGCTTGATCGGAAACGGGCAATTCCCGAATATGTAGCGTACTGGTCGATGTCTGCTTTTGCTAGAAATTATTTCTTTAGCAAAGGAAAGCAGAGTGTCAATTTGGCATCAATCAACAAGACCATTCTGTCCGCGTTGCCTTTGCCGTTACCAAATCTGATGACACAGGAAGATGTACTTCATGAAATTGAATCTCGGCTTTCCGTTTGTGATGAAATCGATAAAACAGTTGACACCGCATTACAGCAGGCAGAAGCTATGCGGCAGAGCATTTTGAAGCAAGCCTTTGAGGGCAAGCTATAATTGGAGGTTCAAATGGGTTTTCTTAAAAATATTGTTGTCCTCCTAAACAACAATGACGGCGCATTGATGGTTATTATCACATTTGTGTATGTTGTTGCCACATGTTTTATTTGCGGAGCCAATATGCGTTCTGCCAAAGCATCTAAGGCGCAACTTGAAGAGATGAAAAATGAGCACGAAGAGACGATTCGGTATGGGATCATGCCATTTCTACAGATGGAAGGAATATACAAATATGAATATGATTTTTGTCTTGAACTGCCGTTGGTTGATAAAACCCAGGCTGATTGGGAAATGGGCAGTGTGGTTAGAGTTAAAAACATTGGAAATGGTGCAGCAACAAACCTCACCTATACATGGAAAAGTGAGAATATGTCCACTGTAGAAATTAAGCCATTCCCAATTAACGCAATAAAGGCGGACGGAGAGTATCGAATTGCTCTGTCTTTTGACAGTATGAAAAGTAAACTAGGTTCCAATTTGGGGACATTGATACTTCACTATGACGATATGCGTGGATATTCCTACAATCAACGTATAATTTTTACTTACTCTCCGGATAATCAATACTTCTGCATAGGCGACATTAGTATAGATGTACCTGAATATACAGGTATAAAAGAAAATGCTTAATATTGGTAAGGAGTAAAAAATGCCTGAACAAACATCATCCATCATCTCCAAAGTCTGGGGCATGTGCGGCCCGCTGCGGGACGACGGCGTGTCCTACGGGGACTATCTGGAGCAGCTTACTTATTTGAT
>JBJDYH010000214.1:0-11083 GCA_051867135.1 Faecousia sp.
TTGGGGGAGCCTTTGCAGGTAGTTTGCAGCTTACTTACCGGCGATGGACAGGCCGTCCACCAGCACGCTGGGGCTGCCGAAAGCGGTCATACCCATGGCATTGGGGAGCTTGCCGTTGTTTGCCAAGGTGCGGATATTTTTCAGCAGGTCATAGAAGTTGCCCGCCACGGTAAAGGACTTGACATACCGGGTCTTCTTGCCCTCTTCAATCATATAGCCTGCGCTTTGCAGGGAGAAATCGCCGGAGATGGCGTCCGCACCGGCGTGCAGGCCGCTCAGCTCGGTAATATACACGCCGCTGCCTGCCATGCTGAGCAGCTCTTCCTCGGAGACGCTGCCGTTTTCCAGATACATGGTAAAGGGGCGGATGCCCACGGCACTATCGTAGCCCGCTTTGGAGGCGTTGCCGGTGGTTTTCTTACCGGCAACGGCGGCGGTTTTCAGGTTGTAGAGCAGGGTATTCAGCTTACCTGCCTCAATGACGCACTTTTTGTGGGTGGGGCTGCCCTCGGCATCAAAGTTGATAGGCTCGGGGTTTTCCTTATGGAAGGGGTCGTCCACCAAGGTCACGCAATCAGCGGCAATGACTTCGCCTTCCTTGTCTGCCAGCTTGCTCAGGCCCTTCTGGGCGGCCTCGGAGTTGAAGATGCTGGAATAGACGCTCAGCAGGCTGCACATAGCATCGGGGCTAAAAATAACGGGATACTGGCCGGTAGGCGCAACCTCGCCGCCCAGCTTCTCCTTTGCGCCGCCCACGGCCTTTTTGACCAGCTCGTCGGTATCGATTTCGTCCAGCTTGCCCAGCTTGATCTGGAAATCGTTGGACATTTCCTTGCCGTCGGACACTACGCCCACAGCAATCAGGCCGGAAGCGTTGTTTTCGTAGTGCAAATCCAGACCCTTGGAGTTGTAAATGGCAACCTCGCTGGTTTGGAGGATACCCTGGGTCTGGCAGCCGTCAATGACGGCGGGGTCAGCGGCATAAATTTTCTCCTGAACCGCCAAAACGGTGGAAATCAGCTCCTCGGTAGAGGGGAGCGCATAGGGCGTAATATCCAAAGGCTCATAGCTTTGGCCGCCCTCCCCCAAAAACACCTGCTCCTCGGCTTCCAGATTGGCGGCGTTGTCCACAGCCTTTTCTACCAGGGCCCTGGCCTGCTCCGCGGTGAGCGCTTCGGTAGAAGCGTAGCCCATTTTGCCGCCGACGATGCAGCGGAAACAAATGCCGCCGGAATAGGAAGATGTAAACTCGTTGATGCTGTGCTGGAAGGTATCCACGCTGGTGCTGGAGCCTGCCTGATAGTAAAGCTCATATTCCTCAATGCCCTGTGCAGCGCACTCGGCAATGACAAGCTGCTTAAATTCATTGAAAGTCATAATTATCTACCTCCCACAGTAATGCTGGAAACACGGATCAGGGGCTGACCCACATTGGTAGGGATGGAGCCGCTGGAAGAGCCGCACATGCCTTGGCCCAAATCCAGATTTGTACCAACCATGTCGATATTCTGAATGATTTCGCTGCCCTTGCCCACCAGAGAAGCGCCCCGGACAGGCTCGCAAATTTTGCCGTTACGGACCATGTAGCCCTCGTTGACGGCGAAGTTGAACTCGCCGGTCACCGGGTTCACAGAGCCGCCGCCCATGGAAGCCGCGTACAGGCCGTACTCCATGGAAGCGATGATATCCTCGTTCTTATCGCTGCCGGACGCAATGTAGGTGTTGGTCATGCGGGAGGTGGGGGTGTAAGCGTAGCTTTGACGGCGGGAATTGCCGGTGGAGGCCATGCCCATTCTTCTGCCGTTGAACTTGTCGATCATGTAGCTCTTCAGCACACCGTTTTCAATCAGCACATTCTTCTGGGCGGGCGTACCCTCGTCGTCAATGTTGATGGAGCCCCAGGCGTTGGGGATGGTGCCGTCGTCAATGGCGGTAACCTTTTCGCTGGCAATCTTCTGGCCCAGCTTGCCCGCAAACTGGCTCTGACCGTAGGCAACGGCGGTTGCCTCCAGAGAGTGGCCGCAGGCTTCGTGGAAGATAACGCCGCCGAAACCGTTGTCGATGGCTACCGGCATAACGCCTGCGGGGCAGTAGCCGGCACCTGCCATAGTAACGGCCTGCTTTGCGGCAACGATACCCACCTCCTTGGGGTTGATCATGTCAAACATTTCAAGACCCATGCGGCGGCCGGGGCCAAAGAAGCCGGTCTGGGTGCCGGTGCCCTTATCCGCCACAGCGGAAATGGCAATGCGGGTACGGATCTGGCGGTCTTGGGCGTATGTACCGTCGGTATTGGCAATGAGGATGTTATGATCCACATCCAGCAGCGTGCCGCTTACCTGAACAACGCTCTCGTCATACTCCTTGGCGGCAAAATAGCCTTCCTTCAAAATGGCAACCTTTTCCTTGTTGCCGCAGGAGGCGGGAACGATCTTTACCGGGTGGATATCTCCGAAAAGACGCTCTTTCAGGACAATATCCATCTGGGCGCTGCCCTGCCCCAGCGCCTCGGCGGCGGACTCGGCGCAGCGGAGCAAGCCTTCTTCGCTGGTATCCACCGTGGAGGCCATTACGCTGCGCATACCCTTATAAACACGGACGGCAGCACCGGCGATCACGGTATCCTTGATGGAGTCTACCTTGGAGGCAATCATACTCAGGGAATGGTTAACCGTATTTTCCGCGAAAATCTCCGCATAGTCCGCACCGGTGGACAATGCCTTGTGCAGAACCCGCTGACAAATCTCTCTTGATATCATGGCGAAACGCTCCTTTGTCTCAATAATGGATAGGATTATTATACATCATCTCTATTTTATTTACAATAAAAAATGTGTCTTTACATTATAGGAAAATGTGGCTATAATATAGGAGTTAAAGGAGGATACCCCATGAACAAAACCGTTAAACGCATTCTGTTTTTTGCGATTCTCGCCATTTTGCTGGTTGTATTTCTGTATAGCGCGTATAAGCTGGGTGCATATATTCTGGAATCCGTACTTACCAAAGGGGACTATCGGGACATTTCCAATCTCCACAACGATTATACCACGCCCCGGCCCTCCATTACCCAGCCGACACAGACAGAGCCGGGCGCAGAAGAGACCACGCCGCCCCGGGATACCGCTCCGGAGTTGGTTACCATTACCCACCCCACTACCGGGGAGCAAATGGAAATCCTGCCGGAGTTTGCAGATATCTTCCTGCTGAATACCGATACTGTGGGCTGGATATCCATTCCCGGCACGGTCATTGACTATCCCGTTGTCCAAAGCCCCTACGAGGATGACTATTATCTGCACCGTGACTTTAATAAAAAGTATAATCTCCACGGCTGTATCTACGCCCGGGAAGAGTGCAACGTAAGCAAGCCCTCCGACAATATCACCATGTATGGCCACCGTATGCAGGACGGCAGTATGTTCGCCCAGCTCATAAACTACACCAAGGAGAACTTCTACCAGAATAACCGCTACATCTATTTTGATACCCTTACTGAACGGCATACCTATGAAATATTCGCTGTGTTTAAGACCACCGCCACTCTGGGCGAAGGTTTCAGCTACCATAAGTTTGTAGATGCCGCCGACGAAAGCGAATTTAACAGCTTTGTAAACACCTGCAAACGGATGTCCCTGTTCGATACCGGCCTTACCCCCGTATATGGGGATAAGCTGATTACCCTGTCTACCTGTGAGTATTCTCAGGAAAACGGGCGATTGGTCATTGTGGCCATGCGGGTAGCTTAAAAACCGCAAAACACCATGAAGCCCCGGCTTCATGGTGTTTTTCTCTCTCCTTTTTTGCTGCAACCCTTTGTAGGGGCAGGTCTTGACCTGCCCGTTTTTGGGGTCAAAGAGTTTAGGGTTCGGTCGAGTCAAGACTCGACCCTACAAAGGCTGGATGCCGCAGCCCTTTATCAAAAAAGCAGCCCGGGAGGCCCGGGCTGCCTGCTATGTAGCTTACGCCTTGACGATTTCGCTTTCGGCTGCGTTCTTGCGAACGGACTCGATGCCGTTCAGGCAGGAAGCCTTGGCCTTGTAGCCCTCGGAAACAGCAATAATCTCGCCGTTGCGAGCCTTCAGGCGGAAGCGGAACTCGCCGGCCTTGTCCTCGTACAGCTCAAACTTGGGGTGCTTTACTTCCACCGCCTCCCCGGTCAGATCCTGCAGTCCGGCCTCGGGGGCGTTCTTGATAACGCTGTCCACACCCTTAAGGCAAGCTGCCTCAGTGGTATAAACCTCGGAAGTGGCGATAACTTCGCCGTTGCCGGCCTTCAGGTCGAACTTGAAGCCGGAATTGGTCTGACGGATAACAAACTTGCCCATAGTAAAAACTCCTTTTTTATGATTGCCTTTGCAGGCGTTTCTGGATTTATTATAGCCACCCCGCCATTTTCTGTCAATGTTTTTTAGAAAAATCGTGACATTTCTACACAAAAGTAGTATAATGACCAAAATGTATATCGATTTTCATCAGTTGCTCAATAAATTGGAATTTAGCGCTGCACCAAATGGGTGACCGTAGGGGCCGATGCCCACATCGGCCCGCAGGACGCAGAACAATGCTTCCACGGAAGTGCGGCGAATCCGTAACACCCCAACGGGCCGATGTGGGCATCGGCCCCTACACGCATTATTATAGTGCGGCGGTAAATTCCAATTTCGCGTTCTTCTTGAAAAGTCGATAAAAAACACAGGGAGGAATCCGCCATGACAGAGTTAAGCATGGATATCCTGAAAAATTGGCAGGTGCGAAAAACCGGCAAGCAAAAGAAAGCCTTTATCTCTATGATGCAGGAGAAGTTCCCGGAGATGAAGGTGGAAACCAGCGGCCGTCCCAAATCCCGCAATCTGATTTTGGGGGATTTGGACAATGCCAAAGTGGTCTACACCGCCCACTATGATACCTGCGCCCGCCTGCCCTTCCCCAATTTTATTACCCCAAAGAACTTCTGGCTGTATCTTGGCTACCAGCTTTTGATTGTGGTTTTCTTTTTGGCCATTATGGGCCTTACCTACTGGGCTTTCACAGCGCTGGGGGTAAATGCCGCCGTCAGCCTTTGGATCAGCTATGCGGTGTTTATGTTCAGTATGTTTTATGTGACGATGTTTGGCCCCGCCAACCGCCACACCGCCAACGACAATACCTCCGGCGTGATTACCCTGATTGAGCTGTATACTGCCATGACCCCGGAGCTTCGGGAAAAGGCCGCCTTTGTATTTTTTGACAACGAGGAATACGGCCTTCTGGGTTCAGGCGCGCTAAAAGCTTCCCACAAAAAGCAGGGAATCCAGAAAAAGCTGCTCCTAAACTTCGACTGCGTTTCCGATGGGGACTATATCATGCTGGTGCTGAAAAAGAAGGCCAATCAGCAGTATCACGACCTGATTGCCCAATGTTTTCAGCCGGAGGGCAGCAAGCAGGTGCTTCTGGAAACCGACAAGTCCGCCTTTTATCCCTCTGACCAGCGTAATTTTGACTACGGCGTAGGCGTTGCCGCTTTGAACAAGGGCAGGCATATCGGCTACTATATGGATAAAATCCACACCGCCAAGGATACCGTATTTGACGAAAGCAACATCGCCCTGCTGGTAAAATCCTCTCTGGCTTTGACCGACAAGCTCTAAGGAAGCTCTGAATAAATCGTCTGCGGCTGAAGGGCGAATCTTCTGCACCCAGCTCTTGCCGATTTCATCAGAGTGTTCCGAATCCCCTGCCCACCGGGTTTCCGGTGGGCTTTTACGATTCCTCCAAAGCCTGCTTCAGCTTTTCCAGCGCCCGCTTTTCAATGCGGGAAACATAGCTGCGGCTGATGCCGGTAATATCCGCCACCTCCCGCTGGCGGTAGGGCGGGCGGCCTGTCAGGCCGTAGCGCAGCTCGATGACCTGCCGCTCCTGATCGGTGAGCCGGGTTTTCATGGCTTTCAGCACCTGCCCAAGCTGCTGGCGGTGGCTAAAGCGCTCCAGCAAATCGTCCTCATGGCCCACCACATCCATCAGCTCCAAGGCCGCGCCGTCAGTCCCGGTTTCCACATAGTCGGAAAGGGACACATCCTGCGCCCGCTTTCTCTGTGCCCGAAAGTGCATCAGAATTTCATTTTCCACACAACGGGCCGCATAGGTAGCAAGGCGGGTTCCTTTGGTATCATCAAAGGTGGTAATGCCCTTGATAAGGCCAATGGTGCCGATGGAGATTAAGTCCTCCTGGTCGGAGGCCTGAGCATAGTATTTTTTCATAATATGAGCAACCAGACGGAGGTTGCGCTCAATAAGGATATTTCTGGCCTCCAAATCCCCTTGGGCGGAAAGCTGCAGATAGTGACGCTCTTCCTGCGCCGTTAAGGGCTTGGGGAAGCTGCCTGTGGATAATTGCAAAGAGCACAGCAGCGTACTGAGCATGAGCCATGCGGTGGCGAACATGCGCCTCACCTCCATTGCTACTTTACGGCGGAGCGCTCGTCCTTTTTCCAAGTATTTTTATTGTTTTGTACCCCGATGGCAGATGTCAGATTTCGGGCCGGTCAAGACCGGCCCCTACCGAAGTGCGGAGCGCAAGCAAGATGTTTCGGCAAAAATGACATGGAAAAGGATAAATCCCACAAAAGCCGACTAAAAATCCACGAGAAAAAGACAAATGTCCACAAAATTTGCAAAAGGGGTTGCTATTTGGAAATATTTTGGTATAATGAATGCATATTTATGAAAACTGAATATCTAGTGGATCCTTGCAGGATGACTGTAAGGGGATAGAACTTTGGAGAATCCCATTGAATTGGGTGCCGAAGGGGCAAGCAGAAAGCGAAACTCTCAGGCAAAAGGACAAAGAGGAATCATTTTAGTGAATCTTTTGATTTTTGCAGGCCGCTCGCTTTTTGTGAGCGGTCTGTTTTATCGAAAGGGGATTTGAAAAATGAGCGCGTTTCTGGAAAAAGTTACCCAGATCAACGAAACAGTAAACACTTGGATTTGGACGGATTTCGGTCTGTATCTGCTGCTGGCAGCGGGTCTGATTATGACCATCGTGACAGGCGTATTCCAAATTACGCACCTGAAGCATTGGTGGAAGCATACCATTGCTGCCGTATTCAAAAAGGACAATGCCGCTACCAAAAAGACGGATAAGAAAACCATTTCTCAGTTTCAGGCCCTTTGCACGGCTCTGGCAGCTACCGTAGGTACGGGCAATATTGCCGGCGTAGCCGCAGCCATTTGCATTGGCGGCCCCGGTGCTGTGCTTTGGATGTGGGTTGCCGCGTTCCTCGGTATGATGACCAATTTCTCCGAAAATGTGCTGGGCATCTTCTTCCGCCGGAAGAACAGCCACGGCGAATGGTCCGGCGGCGCGATGTACTACTTAAAAGACGGTGTGGGCAAAATGAAGGGCATGAAGTGGCCTGCTGCCATCCTTGCCGGGCTTTTCGCCGTATTTGCCATTCTGGCCTCCTTCGGCATTGGCAACATGGGTCAAATCAACAAAATCACCCTGAATATGGAGTCCGCTTTCTTCTCCAATGTGCATTGGGTGGTTGGCGGCGTGAATATGCTGAACCTGATGATTGGCTTGGTGCTGTTGGTGCTTGGCGCGCTTATCATCATCGGCGGCCTGCAGAGAATCGCGGCCTTTGCCGAGCGGGTAGTTCCCTTTATGGCGGCTGCCTATGTGCTCCTCGGTCTGGTTGTCATCGGCATCCATTACGATTTGATTATTCCCGCCTTCAAGTCCATCTTTGCTCATGCTCTTGGCGCAAAGGCTCTGGCTGGCGGTGCTGCCGGTACGGCTTTGAAGCTGGCTGTTGTGCAGGGCTGCAAGCGGGGCGTGTTCTCCAACGAGGCCGGTCTTGGCTCCTCTGTGATGGTACACTCCTCTTCCAATGTAAAAGAGCCGGTAAAGCAGGGTATGTGGGGCATTTTTGAGGTGTTCTTTGATACCATGGTAGTTTGCACCATTACGGCGCTGATTGCCCTGACCTCCGGCATGATCAATCTGGATACCGGCGCGGTGGGTGCAGGTGTCAGCGATGCGACATTGATCAGCAAGTCCTTCGGCGGCGTATTTGGACAGGTGGGCGAATGGTTTGTTGCCATTGCCATGCTCCTCTTCGCCTTTACTACCGTGCTGGGTTGGTCTCAGTATGGCTCCAAGGCCGTAGAATACCTCTTCGGCAGCAAGGGCGTAAAAATCTACAAAGTCATCTTCGTTCTGATGATTCTCTCCGGCGCATTGATGACCTCCTCCCTGGCATGGGACATCTCCGACACCTTTAACGGCCTGATGATGGTTCCCAACCTGATTGCCGTTCTTCTGCTCAGCCCGCTGGTGCTGCGTATCACCAGAAATTATGTAAACCGCAAGATCAAAGGCAAGGACGAGGTTCCCATGTACTCCTTCGACCCGGATATTCAGGCGGCGGCAGAGAAAAGCGCCAGCGAGGATATTATTCAGTAAAAGAACAGCAGGGGGCAGGTTTTGAAACCTGCTCCCCTTCTTATTATTAAATATTTTTGGTAAGATGGAATAAAAAACCAACTTTCCTCTTGTAAAATATGACCATTTGGCGTATAATTTGATATTATACCATCAGGAGGTATTCTTATGGATTTGCTCACCGTTCGCGAACTGTATCGCAACACGGAAAAATATGCCGACCGGCAGGTCGAGATTGGCGGCTGGGTTCGCAATCGCCGTGGCAGCAAGCAGTTTGGCTTCATTATGCTCAGCGACGGCACCTACTTTAACCCGGTGCAGATTGTCTACGACGACACCATGCCCAATTTTCAGGAAATTTCCAAGATCAATATCGGCGCCGCTCTGATTATCAAGGGCAAGCTGATTCTCACCCCTGACAGTAAGCAGCCCTTTGAAATTCAGGCCGCTTCCATCGATGTGGAAGGCCCCTCCACCGGCGACTATCCCCTGCAGCCCAAGCGGCACTCCATGGAGTTCCTGCGTACCATTACCCATCTGCGCCCCCGTACCAATACCTTCCAGGCCGTGTTCCGTGTGCGCAGCCTTGCCGCTATGGCTATCCACCAGTTCTTCCAGGATCGGGACTTTGTGTATGTCCACACGCCCCTGATTACCGTGTCTGACTGCGAGGGTGCCGGCGAAATGTTCCAGGTTACGACGCTGGATTTGAACAACATTCCCAAAACGGAAGACGGCAAGGTGGACTTCTCTCAGGACTTCTACGGCAAGCCCACCAACCTGACCGTTTCCGGCCAGCTCAACGGCGAGACCTTCGCCATGGCTTTCCGCAATATTTATACCTTCGGCCCCACCTTCCGTGCCGAAAACTCCAACACCACGCGCCACGCTGCCGAGTTCTGGATGATTGAGCCGGAAATCGCCTTTGCTGACCTTTCCGACGATATGCGTTTGGCGGAGGACATGATTAAGTATATCATTTCCTATGTGCTGGAGCGGGCTCCAGAGGAAATGAACTTCTTCAACCAGTTTGTGGACAATGGCCTGCTGGAGCGGCTGAACTTGGTTCTCAATTCCGACTTTGGCCGCATCACCTATACTGAGGCCATTGAAATCCTCAAGGAGCACAACGCGGAATTCGATTACCCTGTGGAGTGGGGCTGCGACCTGCAGACCGAGCACGAGCGGTATCTTACCGAGAAGGTATTCAAGCGCCCGGTATTCGTTACCGACTATCCCAAGGAGATTAAGGCTTTCTACATGAAGCTGAACCCCGACGGCAAGACCGTCGCGGCTATGGACTGTCTGGTGCCCGGCATCGGTGAGATTATCGGCGGCAGCCAGAGAGAGGATAACTACGATATTCTCAAGGCCCGTATTGAGGAGCTGGGCATGAATCCCGCGGACTACGATTTCTACATGGATCTGCGGAAATACGGCTCTGCCCGTCACGCAGGCTTCGGTCTGGGCTTCGAGCGCTGCGTCATGTACCTGACCGGCATGGGCAACATTCGTGATGTTCTCCCCTTCCCCCGCACCGTTGGCAACTGCGACCTGTAATAGAGATTGATTTGTGAATCACCCCGGAATGTTCCCCATTCCGGGGTGATTTCGTTGGAAGGAAACGCTTTCCGCAAGGCAGAAAATTTCTCATTCCCACAGGATTATTGGAAAATATGCATATCGGTATTCGTCTGTTGCCCGGTAAAGACGAGTTTCGTATAGGCGTGGCCTCCTGTATCGTAGGGGCGAGCATTGCTCGTCCGAAAGCCTAAATCCACCACCGTGCCAAGCGGGCGGGTCAAGACCCGCCCCTACGGAGGCGATGCGTCCCTTGCCGTAGGGACGGCCTAGG
Source organism: Faecousia sp. (assembly GCA_051867135.1). Lineage (GTDB taxonomy): Bacteria > Bacillota > Clostridia > Oscillospirales > Oscillospiraceae > Faecousia. The sequence goes on from JBJDYH010000214.1 coordinate 10,284, forward strand.
TGCCGCTCCTAAACCTGAAACAAAAAAAATGCCCCTGGCGGAAGCCAGGGGCATCTTGTTTGTTTTGCAGCTATTTGTGAATTAGTCGAGGATCTCGGTAACAACGCCGGAACCAACGGTACGGCCGCCTTCACGGATAGCGAAACGCAGGCCCTTCTCGATAGCGATGGGGGTGATCAGCTCAACGTTCATAACAACGTTGTCGCCGGGCATGCACATCTCAGTGCCTTCGGGCAGGGTGATGATGCCGGTAACGTCGGTGGTACGGAAGTAGAACTGGGGACGATAGTTGTTGAAGAAGGGAGTATGACGGCCGCCTTCTTCCTTGGACAGGACGTAAACCTGGCCAGCGAACTTGGTCAGAGGATGGATGGAGTTGGGCTTGCACAGAACCTGGCCACGCTCGATGTTCTTCTTGTCGATACCACGCAGCAGAGCGCCGATGTTGTCACCAGCTTCAGCGTAGTCCATCAGCTTGTGGAACATTTCGATGTCGGTAACGGTGGTGTCCAGCTTGTCCTCACGCAGGCCAACGATTTCGACCTTGTCGTTCTTGTTCAGCACGCCACGCTCTACACGACCGGTAGCAACAGTACCACGGCCGGAGATGGTGAATACGTCTTCAACGGGCATCAGGAAGGGCTGGTCAGCCTTACGGTCGGGAGTGGGGATGAAGTTGTCAACAGCATCCATCAGCTCCTTGATGCAAGCATACTCGGGAGCGTTTACATCCTTGGACTCGGAAATCAGAGCGTTCAGAGCGGAACCCTTGATGATGGGGGTGTCGTCGCCGGGGAACT
>JBJDYH010000215.1:0-11003 GCA_051867135.1 Faecousia sp.
ACCCCTCATTTGTTCGTTTTCTGTATTATAGCCTGTTCAAATGGCAAGTTCAAGTGTTTCTTGGATGTATCCCATTTAACTAATGGGCTTCTTTTTCCAGCGATGATCCAGACCAGAATCTGGAGGACATGCCAAATTCCAAGCCCAACCATTAAGAAACTATAATGGTCAGACACCAAAAACAACGGCATCTGACCATTAAGGTGTTAATCAGTTGAGTATATCGCTCATATCGTCACCCATAACATCGATCATAGGAAGAAGGACAGGGGAAAGCATATCAGAGATTCTACGGATCATTTCTTCGGGTGTGTCAGAATTTTCAGGAATCGCATCTTTGTGGTTGTTGTAGTAACCAAGCACACCGAGACCAACGAGGACCATAGAATACTTATACCGAGCTTTTAGCAATCGCATTTTTCCTTCGTTCTTTGCAATGGGCTTAATCTCGGTTTGTAAGTGAATGTTATCCATGTTCACAAAGAAATCGTAAGCATCATCAATCTTTTTGACATCCAGTGCAGATTCCTTAGTGAAACCAAATTCTTCCCATCTATCCTTGCCGATCTCCGTGACATGAGGAAGTGCGATACCTGTGGGTGTAAAAGACTTTTTGTTAGGCCCTTCACCATTGGGAGGGGTTCTTCTTCCTCCATTTCCGCCTGTAGATTCCTGCTGTGCAATGACACGGATAGCAAAGGTGTTCTCAAAAGAACGATCGTTGTTTGTGTCAGTTACAACAAAGCTGTACTGGTAAGTATCTCCTATTTTTGCTTCTTGAGGAAGTTCTACATTTAATGTGGCTACACCGTCATGGAGATGTACGATATGATCCTCACATGGTCCGTTGTCGCGCACAAGCAGATACGCACCGGGGTATTTTTCTCTGGAAAAGAAATCATTGACTGCATCGGTTTTAAAGCGAATCCTAAATTTACGATCCAACTGAGCATCTCGGGTATATACCGAATCAGCATTGGTATTCTTCCCGATAATCGTAAAATAGGTTGGATTATATTTTCCTTCGAAAACTTCTGCCTCTTTAGCAGGTCCCAAATTAGTGGGATTTTGCAGCTTCTTTCCCAAAACAAAGAGTCGGGACAAAACGGAAGAAGATTTGAAAACAGAAGAAAGGACATCCTCTAATGGCTTCTCGTCATCTAATCTATCAGAAATGGCTTCTTCACGGCGACGTTGCTGAATCTGCTTAAGAACAGGATTATCTCTAAGGAATTCCTCAAGAGATGCCTCCAATTTTGTAGAAAACACAGATGCCCTCGTTCTATCACGGCTATTCATAAACAACTCTTCACGTGTTGCCTCGTCAATGCCAGTACAGTCAACAATGGTCAGAAGCGATTCTGCCAAATAAGAAAGGCCGACAGCATTTCGGGAATAAAACTTTCTATCGTAGCTACCATGAGTTTGTCCGTTCTGCGTCAGAAGGACTCCCTCTCCGCCACGATACTGTGTTAAATCGACCTCACGATCCTTGCCATTTTTCTTTTTAAAAACAAAGACGGAAGCATCAACTTTCTGCCCCTCGATTGTAAAGGATACAGATACACGATTCTCTATGTTGCTGCTGTCACCTTTCGCCAACTGATCACTCAATCTTACATTTAAGCCAGAAAGCGTACGATGCATCGTGTGTGCGCGGAATCCTTCTCTGCACTCATCCAAATACACAGGGTAAGCCAGGTTGGGAAGCAACATTGATAGACGAGTATACAGATTCATGTTTATATTTGTTCGCAATCTGCTAGGCATCCTGTACTCAAACATTTTGCAGAACATACCATATTCCATAACATCGTTTTCACCTTTTGATGTAGGAATAATCTTAATCCCTTCATTTGCCTCAAAAGAAAGGATATTTCCGCTTGCATCGGTCAGGTATGTGAATTTTGAACTTCTTAATCTGTTTTGGGCAGAGGGCTTCTCACGACGGACAATAGTAAAACCCCACAGGTTATGACTATCGTCACCGTTGGCAGGAATTTCTGGGCAGCGCCGGCAAATCACCAATTGGAAATTATGCTCGCCACAGAAACAAAGCGCGCCTGTTCCACCCATATTGAACTTACCCTGGACAAACGGAACTTTCAGTTTATTGGATTTGTTGATAGACAAAATGGTATCCGGCATGCGGTTGGGGGATTGTCCCTCGCCACGATCTACGATAACAATGTTGGGATCAACACCCTTATTTCCTGTAGCCGCAAGAATGATGTTGTATTGAGCCAATTCGGTGCGTTGTGTTTCAGTAAGATTCTGAAGTTTTCCTCCAGTAATGTTAAAGAACCTTTCCAATGCAGCGGCAATGCTATGAGGAGCTTCTGCGGAAGTAGGATCAATTCCTCGTTTCATGCACTCTTTCATCAGAAGGGCATCGATAGAGTTTACAATTTTCTCGACAAGTGCAGCATCGGCATCAGACTGCTGATTTCCAATCGTAGACCAATTATTGTCGTTGTCGCCAAATGCCCGCCAACAACTTGCATTGTCCCACAATCCCATTTTCTGTAGCAGTGCGATGATATCTCTTTCGCTTTCACATAGTGCTAATTCTACGGCAAAGGACTTATTATCCATAGCTGTCACCTCCTGGAGTTATTTCTTCTGCTTGAGTACAAAGCGCTCCTCTTTTGTTTCAATTCCAAGAAATGCGTTCTTTGTAGACTTCACTTCCTTTTCAATTGCAGCAAAGATCTGCTTCACATCATCCTCGTCATATTCGTAATTTGACTTATTGGAACAGTTAGCCAGCAAGCGGAGCATATCGATAATTTTATTGGTTCTGTTCTCTGCAATCTTTACAAAACGTGCGCGCTTAGAATCTGCCATATATATTTACCTCCAAAATTTGTTTCTACTGACATTATATTGCAGACTTCTTTTGCTGTCAATATGTTTCGGCAAAATTTTTAAGCAATATTTGGCAAATATTTGATAAACATACCCACAAATCACAATCGTGATTTGTGGGTATGTTTATTCGCCAATATTGATGCAGAAATAGTATACTGAAACATTGTCAATATTTAGGGATCTTGTCGCATGGTTACGCGCGATTCTATAGAACTGTTCAAATTCATCGCTCGAAATATACTCGATATCCTCATTCGAAACCACTATTCCCGGCTTCGGAATCAGAATTGCAACAGAACCATTAGTTAATACACCCTTTGGTTTCTGTAACATTCTAGGATAATAGGTCATATTGGGAACAAGATACACATCTGTTCGGTTCAAATATTTATACACCTCTACCTTAGAGGCAACAGTTTCAGATATGTACATATCATAATTTGCGACATGATCTATTCTGCCGCCTTCGCGAGGGATATTTCTGGATTTCACAACCCAAATATTTGCATCGTTGCCGTCCGATCCTTTGGTCAGCTGTCGATCACGGAAAACAGTAAATACATCAAACCTCTTTGACTCCCATACTTTATCGAAAGATTCATCTCGGTAAATAATCCAATTAGGCAAAGATTTATCGGTTATATATCTTTGCTTCTGGTATTTTTTTGTCTGGCGAGGAAGCGATTTTACAAGTGTTTTGCCACCTTTTCTTTGCGTATTGAGAATTAAGAATATTGTTTCAATGTTTACTCCCCTGAACCCATATTCTCCAAAATCAATAATAGCAAGAATGTTCTTTTTGGCGACGGCTGTTCGTGTATTTGCATACTCACTGTTACACAAAAAGTTCTTGGGCAGAACGAAAGCGACAAAATCGGCCAGGAGAATGGCGCGTTCAATGAAAAAAGCAGCTAAGTTATTGGCCTGTGTGTTCCCAACTATTGTTTGGCATTGTTTCAAATACGGATCTTTCGTTGAAAGTTTTAGATATGGCGGATTTCCAATTACTAAATCATAGTGTATACCGTCCATATTCCGTGTAATAAAATCATCACACAAAACATTAATTGTTACATTATCAGGAATGTTGTGCAGCGTTATAAGTTGCTGAAAAATCTGAAGGGCCGATTCATCAATATCTATAACATCGATCACTAATTGCTCGGCATAACTGTATTTCTTTATTAGAAAAGGAATAAAGTTGCCTGCGCCAACTGCTGGTTCTAGTATACGGATGCGATCCTTTTCGATAGTGGGTAGATGCTGAAAAACTTCGGTAAGGGTATCTTTGCCAGTATAGTATGCGGCTTTCTCTACCCGTGCATTATTGGCAAGTTCAGCAATTCTCGAAAGCGTGGTTGCAGAAATATCGGATGTACTACCGTTTACTTTCCCTCTAACGCGAATAAATTCGGACAAGTTTTCATAAACATTTAAAGAATATTTTCCAATTAATTTCTTTATGTACGCGTCTGTGTAATGCTTTGTCTTCAGAAAACTAATAATATTCTCTGCGATCTGTTCAAAAATAACTGTTGGGACAGCCTCACCTATGCATTGACGAATATTTGTTTCTTCTTTCTTTAAAAAAGCAATCTTTTCCGTCAATGATTTTTTATTAAGTTCTTGAAAGGATGTACTACTCCAGCAGAAAGATTCCGGGATAGTCATCATACGCATAAGTTCGCGAATGCTAAAGACACGATCATCGGAAGGGTGGATGGTATTTTGGCTTGCAAGCTGATCGTTGCGCGTATGGACAGATAGGGCACATTTGTTCCAAACCTGGCGTTTATACTTATCGCCTGTTTTATTGGCATTTTCGACCAGGTTTCCTTCTTTGTCGATTTTGTACGGACGCTTCATTGGGTCGGTATTTTCAAAAGCAGAATGCCCCTCTTCTAAATCTGCAATCCAAGGACGCATATATTCAGGATAAGCTCTAAACGCATGATAGATATCATCTTCGCAGATTTCGCCCATGGTTGTTAGGGAGGGCAAATCTCCTATTATTTGACGGAGTGTTTTCTCGTTACTTCTGTTTGGAAACAGCTCCACTGGTGAAACAAACTGCACAAGATTTTTTCGCACACCAATCACAATCGTGCGAGTCCGACTAGAATTAGATCCGTATAGCTTGAAATTGATGATGTCGGTGTAGAAAGAGTAGTCACTTCCCAATATCCGTTCATGTGCTTCCCGAATGCTGCAAATGTCCTTCTCTCCAATAATGCACGCAGTATCCATAAAAGCAGGTACATTTTCAAACACAAAAAATTTAGGCTGAATTTGCTTTACAAGATTCAGAGACTCAATAACGAGAGAGTTCCTGACAATATCTCCATCGTTTTTCTTATGGTTAAAGATTGACATACCTTGGCATGGGGGTGTTGCAACTACAACATCCACATCAGAGATACGCTTGTTTTGCTGCCACCAAGCTATCTCATTAAATATTTTTTGCTTGACTTCCGGCAGGGTAATATCTCCCTGAATATAACCTTCTGCTCGGTCACATTTTTTGTTGTGCCGTTGTATGTCCAAGCGACGTGGCAACAATTCATTTGTTGCAATGCATTTAAATCCTGCGCGAGTAAATCCGAGGCAGCCAATACCAGCACAACTAAACAATGAAATATATGTATATATTTTCTCTTTCTGTATCTTAGCCATCTTGTCTATTCTCTCCGTTGGGCGAAATTGGAAATCTATTCTTGCTATGCATCCATGCATCAACTTCGCTGATTTTAAACTTCCACTTACGATCAAATTTATATGCAGGCATATTCTGCGTACGAATCATCTTTTTCACTGTATCTCTGCTTGCGTTTAGATGATTGCAAATCTCTTCCATCGATACCCATTTTTCTGTAGTGTCCAAAATACGACACCCCCATATGCAGTAATATGTTTAGTATATCACATATTTTTTGAAACACAAGTGGTGTCACGCGCATAATACAGAATTAAAAATAATTATTACTATTAAACATTATTAACTACTAACAATAACTATTACTACATCATAACGTTGTATTAGCAGCCCCGATTACTCTCCTCATATTTCCGATATCAGGTGCGCGCCGTATTGCAAACCGTCCAGAAATGCCTTGCGCTCATAGGCACCGCACAGGCGGCAGCAGAGATTGAATACGGCGTTATTGTCGTCCAGCGGCAGGGCGTGCAGAAATTCCTCCAATTCCTTGAATCCATCGCGGATTTCCGGCGGGTCGGATTCGTGGGATTCGGCGTAGGCTTGGTATAGCTGCTCCAGCACCGTGGTGGATTCGCCATCCCCTGCTTGAAACGGATGTGCTTCAATATAGGCTTTTAATCGCTTGGCAATGTCGTTCATAATGGTACCTCCCAAAAGATTTTGGTGATCGTACCTTGGGAAACCGTGAATTGCAAGTGGCTAAAGTGCCGAATTTACAGGCGGAAGTCTTCCGCGATGCGGTAGCGGCAGGTGCCCACATGGTTCTGCCGCTGCAGAATGGATTCCTGGATGGTGGGCAGGATGCGCTTGCTGAAATAGCTGCTGCCGTAGTACATATCAAAATTGGTCACCGGCAGGACGACCCACTCGCAATCCTCCTTGTGGGCGCAGTAGTAGGCAATCAGGTCGCAGATATAGGGTGCTGCTTTCTTGCTTGTCAGGTTTTCTATCCCCTGCTGTAATTCTTTGGGGATGGTAATTTTGTAATTGCGGAGCGGCCCCTGTTCCACAGCATCGGCAACGATATCATCAAAGCGGAGCGTCCAGGCACCTTTGGTGTTCAGTGAAAAGATGGGGGTTTGGAATTGCAGAACTTTGTATCGCCACATCTTATCGAACTTGTTTTGAATCGCTTGGGCGTATTCCGCGTAGCCTTTCCGCACGGTATCCGGGTGAGCAAACACGAATTCTGCCACGCCATGGACATGGCGGTAAAACCATCCTGCGCCATTTTCGTCCACCAGCTCCGGGAATGTGTCATGCAAATGCCGGAAATCCGTCTTATTCTGCCACTCATCTTTTGGAATGGCTTTTTTACTGTCCGGGATGCTGCACCAGGCACAGAGCGCATCCCTCGCCCGGTTCATGTCCGGCAGGTAACCCCTTGCCAGAATAGTGAGGATTCTTCCCATACCCTCAAAATTCAGCAGGGATTCAAAGGTGAACCGCCCCAGAAAGGAAGTATCTCCTTTTCTGCTCACCTCATATTTAACCGGGGTTGTATATGCCTTAAATTCTTCCAGCTCATTCAGCATCCCGATTCACCTCCACCTTCTTCACATGGTCATAAATCTTATCATACAGAACATCCCACAAAAAAACCTTGTCCCGGATGGCAACGGCATACTACACGGCTTCCCCGGGCTTGACGATGCCTTCCAACTGCTTCCGACATTCCTTTGCCACGGTAGTCTTATAATCCGAACCACAAGCCTGGTACGCATCCAGCATGGCAGTCATGGCTGGGGAATCCCCGTCGCTGTGCAGCTTCTTCTGCTGTTCCAGCCGATAGGCATCCATACAGTCGCAGACCAGATCCCCCAGAATCCGGTAGCCGCTGTAGCGGAAATCCGTCAGCAGGTCGAAGTAATCCACAAATTCTTCCGGCAGATACTGCTGTAAGAAGGATTCCCGTATGTCTTCCGGCATCAGATGCCATTGCTGCTCCCGGATGGCTCGGTAAATCGCTGTCACCTGTTCCTGAGATAGAGCGGAGAACAGAGCGTACAGGGTATCTGTATCATAATCATCCTCCTGACACCGGGCAAACAGAATCTTGGCAATATCACTCTCCCGCGCCCTTTCTTTGATAGGTTGGCGGCTGGCACGGATGCGCCGCAGACAATGCTTATAATCCTGCGCAAGGGCAGTTACCGCAGAAAAAATGGTGGGATTCAGCTTCTTTTCCCAGCCCGGCACTGCAAAAGTGTAAAGGTCGGCAGGCTTGTTCTTTCTGGGCTTCTGCTTGGGGGTATTCTTTTCCAACTGATAAGCAAGGTACGGCAGCTTCTCCAAATTGGAATCCACCTTTGACCAGTCCGTCTTTTCATAGTAGGATTTCAGCCGCTCCGCCGGGGTAGGTTCATACCACTTCCGCCGCTTATCGGCATCGTCCATAATATCTTTGAACCGCAGAAACCGGCTCCGTTTGATATTCTTTGCGCCCAGGTACTCTGACAGGTCATGCTTGACACCGCTCTTGGCGGAGTCAATTTCCAGTCCCGTCAGGATGGCCAGAGTCTCTACCTCCTGCCGGTACCGTTCCCGTTCCTCGGCAGTGGAGTTTTCATTATAGGCGATGATACTTCGGTTCAAGGCGGCATTGGAGATCTGCCCCACCCGGGAGGAAAAGGTATTCTTCACTGTCTCAAACCGTGCGTGCCAGTCGTTTGCATTCCGGATCAGCGGGTCAATGCTGGGAATCATCAGCAGGGGGATGTTATCCATATTGCCATAACCTTGGCTGTACTGGTCATAATTCTTACGCACACACTGGTTGACGATAGGCGAAGCGATGGTCTTGACCATATCCCCGTCATAGTCCGCTCCCCCCAGCCGCTCGGCAGCCAGCACCCGGTTGTCCACCATCAGCACATCCGTCAGATGCCCAAAGTAGTATTCCCGCATCCGGTAATGCTTGGTGTAGGGTTTTAGCTGGATTTCTTCATTCCTTGCAATATGGGGGTTCCGTAGAATCGTATAGGCAGAATCCGCAGGATACTGCGCTCCCGGCGCATAGAATGCGTCCTCCGGGAATTGTTCGCTGGTGGCACTTGCGTAATAATTGGACTGCCGTTTGGTTTTCACACCCGCCGGGTCAATCAGGAATGACATTAGCCAGAACAGATCACCGGACAGAAAACGGTTGTCCCCGGGGACGATGAGTTTCCCTCTGGCATACCGGCTGAGAATCCCCTCCGCTTCGGATTCCAACTGTTTCACATAGGGCGGCTCAGAAATAAATAGCGGATTCCGCTTTAAAATCTTTGCCATCTGGCTTTCCTTGCTCTGGGGTCTCCACCAGTGGGCGGCCTGCTCCGTGAAATACTGAATACGGTAGTCCTCGTTGGCGCAGAGGTTATAGTAGGCCAGTTCCGTTTCCTTTGTCAGCCAGTCCCGGCTGTCCTCTGCCGGACTGTGTTCCCATCCAAGGGGCAGATCCTCCGGGCGGAACTCCTCCGCGCGCATGGAGAGGGTGTTCAGAAACTGGAAGTTCAGCTCCGTCTGGGCTTTCGGCTTCGGTTTGCTCACATTGGTGATATACAGGGCATGGTGATATTTGCGAAACGCAGCCCAGTAATCTTCCCAGGTCTTTCCGTTTTCTTCCAGCCACCCGGCACCCTTGAACATACTCTCGGTCAGGATAATATCCACATCCTCTACAGGATGCTTTACCTCCCACTTATCTGTGATGGTTTCGGTGCCCGCGCTGATGAGAAAATCTTTGAAATCCACCTGATGCAGCATCCCCTTGACATAGGGCATCCGAATCTGGAAAGAGGTGTGCTTTCGCTTCGGCCCCAGGGAACGGTTCAGAACCTCGGCATACTGTTTGGAAATCAGTCCCTCACCGTCAAAGCACAGCGTTTTGAGCTTGTCCATCCGCTTTTCCACACGGTGAAATTTCCGAGTGCTGCCGGTGGAACCGTCGCCTTCTACTGTGATGACTCTCGCATTTGTTATCTCAAAAACCGGATTCTTAATCACGACAACCCGGTGAGGCTTGTCAATTTCAATGCCATCCACCCGGGTACCGCTGGACAGCATCAGGCCGTTGTAGGCGTAGAGCTTGCTGAGCTGGCACTGCCCGATGGTCAAGTCCATCATGATTCGTTTCCGAACCGGCTCGTAAAAGTCCTCCCGGATGAAAGAAAGCATAGCATTGCGGCTCATGCTGGCGGAGCGTTCAAAGGCAAGATAGCGGTGCCGCCCGGAGCCAAAGTCCAGCGTGATGCCCTCGGGACGGAACATGGATTCCGCTTTCTTCTGACGATCTAAATATTTCTTCTGTCTGCCGGTGCGGTCAAAGATCCCGGAGAAGTCCATAAAGAAAATGATTTCAGACAGGTCATTGACCACACCATCATCCAAAGTGAAACTGCCACCATGGAGTTCGTCCATGATCTGATAGAACAGGGCGTTATCCTCCTGCTCTGTTGGGGTGCTGACTTTGCATTTCTCCGTGGCAGCACGATTCAGTTCAAAAGTATAGTGCCCGTCTGAGATTTCTCTGCTGTAACCCATGACGGTTCTGGCGGAGAGCCGGAAGATCATATATTTGGTCTGGGACATAGCTGTACCTCCTTCCTTTTGCAACATAGATACTGCTCCCACTTTTTCTTTCAGTGTATCAGATACACGAAAAAGAAGCAAGCCGGGAGCAGTGATATTTTTGAAAGGAGGTCGATTTTATGACCCAATCCCCACAGTATGCACCGCGTTATTTCGTTCGGGACAACTGCCTGTATGAAACTGGGATCAACAAGCAGGGTGCCTACGAGAAAAAGCTGTGCAACTTCGCACCGGAAGTTCGGTGCGAGATTGCCATTGATGATGGCATAAGCGCCGCCAACTGGGTTCGCATTGGCGGCGTTCATCAAAGCGGACGGACACTCCCGGAAATCACGATTCCTTCCAATGAAGTGGAAGGCCTTGGCTGGATCGTGAAATACTGGGGTATGGACTGCATTCTGGAGCCGGGCTTGAAAGTCAAGTCCAGCGTCTGGAACGCAATCCAGTCCACTGCTCTGAACACGGAAAAGGTCACAGTCTTTTCTGCAACAGGGTGGAAAAAGATCAAAGGCGAATGGCACTTTCTTCTGCCGGACAATGAAGAGTACTCCGTGGAGCTTCCTGGTAAGATGCACGGCTACGGTATGGAACACAAATACGACCCGCTCGATATCCAGACCGCAGCCAGTTTGCTTTGGCAGCCTCTGGCACCGGAGGAAATCATCCTGCCTCTTCTGGCGTTCACTTTCCTCAGTCCCCTGAACCACTTTCTCAAGGCCGCCGGATGCGAACCCAAGTTCGTTCTATTTCTGGTTGGCAAGACCGGCTCCCGGAAAAGTACACTGGCAGCTCTGATGCTCTCTTTCTTCGGAAAGTTTACAGCATCGGAGCTGCCTTTGTCGTT
>JBJDYH010000216.1:0-2512 GCA_051867135.1 Faecousia sp.
TAAAGGTAGAATCGTAGGTATAGGTCTGGGTGATCTTTCCCCCGGCGGGATTGGGGGTGGAAACGGTTTTTACATTGCCGCAGAAGCTGACGGGCCGATGTTCTCAATCGGCCCCTACATTGCTTGTCCGCACCTGTCTAGACCGTGTAGGAACAGGCCTCTTAGACTGTTCGCTTTTACAATTCCTCAGGCAAGGGGCTTTGGGATGCAGGGTGGCTATGGAAAATGCGAAAACCGGGGACTGGGGATTTTCCAGTCCCCGGTGGGGGGAGTTATTCGGTTAGCTGTTGGGTGTCAAATGGGGTAGCAGAACTATTCCCGTGGAACTGTTTGCTGTACCTCTGACTGTTTAATACGATTTACATTCTACTGGAATGAGGGCAGTATTACGGTTTGAATTACACAGCAAAAGTAACGGAATAATGCTTGTGAAAGCCAAATAAAAAGAAGAGTTTTTACGGATGTTAATGGTATGGGTCTTTAAAGCAGTACCTTTTCAACCATGTCTACACAAACCGACCCCTTTCCCCATGTTACAGCATTTCTTTTTTCACACTTAACACACAAAACTCGTCATCATAGTAGATGGTATAATGCATACCGTTTTCCAGATAATGATGGGATATAGCAGGCGCACCGCTTTGGCTGACATACAAAAAAGAATAATCACCATTGGGATCAAGACTCTGTATTTTTTCTAATGGTGCACCCTTCTCTATACCGTCCATCTCCTTTTCTAACACGCTCTGGGACAATCGGATATTTTTTGCGTAAGCATACATTTGCTGTGAATCAAATACCACGAGGACAAGACCTCTTTCTGTTTGGAAAACCGTCGAATACCCTGTATCAGTTGCTTTAATAAAATCCACTGATATTGAGTTGTGCAAAGAACTTACGGAAGGCTTACCACCCAACACTTTGCATAACTCTTCATAATTCTTCTCCGATAGAATAAATTGAAGGCTATTCTGCGTTTTATCAATTTCAAGCACATCCATCGTTTCCTCACTTGAACTACACGCACATAACATTGCGCATATAAATATAGTTAACAATAGTTTAATGATTCGCATGGAACTCACCGCCTATCTGGTGGCGTAATCGCCAAATATATTATTTTGCTCGTATAGAAATTAGTATACGATCCACAATCCCACGATATTGTATCCGGTGTACCATATTCGTGCAATACGGTTGCACCACTAGGGCCATGCTTCTCAGCCCACTGTCCACTGCTAGTTTGAACCATGAAATGATAATCCCACACGATATCCCGGGTATAAACTATATCGCTCACCCTAAGAGCTATTCTATATTCGTTATTTTTTATCGGCGAATCAGCGCCCTCAATTTTCCGAACACTACCCCCGAGTTTCTGTAAATCTAATGCAACGCACATAGCCACACTATCAACTGAAAGATCGTATAAATAACCCGAAATCTCACCCGGATCATAGGAACGATCATAAATTCCTATAGCATAGGAATAACAGTTTGGATTATTTTCCCTCAGTTCTTTTTCGCTATTATATTTGGGGGCTGCAGGAATATCAACATAATCAGAAGCAGCACCATAGTTAGAGGAAGTACTATCCTCGCACCCCGTCAGCAGGACGATCAGTCCCCCGATAAGTGCAACCAACTCCCAGAAGTGGCCGGAATCATCACGCCTATTGACTGGATTATTCCCACAATACGCAAACATATTATGCCCCAAAATGCCCTGCCCGGTGGAGGCGAAGCTGTCTGCATTGATAAAGCGGCAGATGGTGGGGTCATAATAGCGGGATTGGAGGTAATAGAGGCTGGTTTCGGTGTCGTAATAGTAGCCGCGGTAGCGCAAGGGGTTGGTTTCGGCCATGGTGCCGGTGGCGGTAAGCACCTTGCCGTAGGGGTCGTAGGTGTAGCTGGCGACGGTGCTTCCGCTGGCATTGATCAGGCTAAGGACATCCCCTTGGAGATTGGTGATGTAATAATAAGTAGTGCCGTTGTACTTTAGGGCGTAGGGATAGCCGTTGTTGTTATACAGGAAATCCATGGTCACATTGCCATAGGTTTCCCGCAGGAGCTTGCCGCTGGCGTAGAAATACTCGTGCTTGACACCGTTGACCGTCTTGCTGACACGCAGACCGTCGCTATCATAGGCGTAGGTATAAGTAGAATTGCCCTTAACAGCGGAAACCAGCCTGCGGCCCTCGGCCCAAGTGAAGGTATAGCGGGTGCCGTTGTAGTAGCTCAGGGGGTTGCCGCTGGCATCGTAGGTAATGGATTGCCCATCGAAAGCGGTGAGCAGGTCAGCCCATTGGGAATCGCCATAGGTATAGGTATGGCTGGTTGCGCCGTCGCTGACGGTAAGGATATTGCCGCCCAGATCGTAGGTGTAAGCGTATGCCTTGCCGCCGCCTGTTGCGGTGAGCAGTTGCCCCAAATCATCGTAGGTATAGGTGTAGGCAGTGCCGCCTTGGGTATAGGTGGCAATGTTGCCCAGCGCGTCATAGGTGTAACCATA
>JBJDYH010000217.1:0-2510 GCA_051867135.1 Faecousia sp.
CCGCCATGGCGATTACATGGCTGTGCTTCCAGGAGAAAAATCAGGTTGTATACCGATGTAACTGGATTTTCCGGTGGAATGGAAGCCTCATGAAGCACATTTTGAACATCGCCATTCCTAACGGACTGGAAAACGGTGTATTCCAGTTGGTGAAGGTTGCTTTGAGCAGCATTGTAGCCCTGTTTGGCACTTATCAGATCGCCGCAAACGGTGTGGCGCAAAGCATCTGGTCCCTGGCGGCGCTGGCTGGTGTTTCCATGGGGCCGGTGTTTATCACGGTGATCGGACAGTGCATGGGAAATGGAGATACCAAGGCGGCAGATAATTATTTCCGGAAGCTGACGCGGATCACGCTTCTGATTTCCTCCGCATGGAATCTTCTGATCTTTCTGCTAACTCCGGCTTACTTTGCGGTTAACTCTCAAGAGAATGAGCCAAACGAGGCTTATGTATTCGTAATATGCTCCATGCCTGAGGAGAAAAAATATGCGCTTTTCAGATTTGAGAATATTTCTATTGATGACACGCAGATCAATATCCAAGCGCACATGCATAATTTGTGGGGGGACTTTGAAGAAACCCTTGCTTCACTTATTGAAAACCAAATTGGTAATCCGCAACGGACCAATAACCCAATGAATGCTGCTGCATTAGAAGCTACTTTGGATTACTATATGTATTTGGCAAAGGCATTGATGCCAAGTATCGTGGATACTTGGAAAAAGCCAGACAAGGATGATGCGTACCTGCGTAGGTATATCAAGTCACATACCTGCCCTGTATGCGGGTGGCCATATACTGAAAAAGAGAAAAAGTGTACTAATTGCGGCTTCGACGAAATACAAAGAGTCTTCATAAATATCGAAGAGGGACAATACTGGAAAACAAATACAGTTCCCCAATATCAAAATGATTTCTTTCACAGTCATTTTGAAGTAAGCGGTGGAACTGTACGAAAGAAAACCTCAGACACGGAATTCTATTCCATTGTCATCCCAGAGGACGTAACTTGTCTGGGTGCAAAGTCATTCTCTGGAATATCGAATCTTCGACGCATAGTATGCCCGGATACATTGCAAGAGATTGGCGAGGACGCTTTTGATAGTACCTATAACTTGAAATACATCATATTAGCTCTCCTTCACGGATACCACACCAATAGAGAACTTCAAATGCGTAGTAGGCGATGGGCTTGTCCATCATGACCTCTGCGAATTTCAAATACTCTTCCTTTGTCCAGAACAGCATCTCCCGGCTCTTGGATTTGCCCATATTGCCGACCTTGGCAGCGGGGTTTTCACGAAGCCCATAGTATTTGACTGCATGGTTGAAAATGGCGCTGAGCTGATTATGGAGGGTTTTCAGATACACAGGGGAGTAAGGCTTTCCCTTGGCATCCCGGTAGTTGATCATCTCATTTTGCCAGTTGATAATGTCTTTTGGCGTTATCTGGCTGATCTTCCGCTTCTTGAAATAGGGTAAGAGCTTGGTGTTGATGATGTTTTCCTTGGTGTGCCAGGTGTTTTCCTTGATGCGGCTTTGCATATCCTGTGTGTAGAGCTTAATAAAACTCTCAAAAGTCATATCCAGATCGGCGGTGGCCTTGTTCATCTGCTCCCGCTCCCATGCCTGCGCCTCCCGCTTTGTTTTGAAGCCGCGCTTCTGGGACTGTTTGCGCTGACCTGTCCAGTCGGTGTAGCGGTAGATGACCCTCCATGTGTTCGTTTTTTCTTCCTTATAAACTGACATTAGGAGCCCCTCTTTTCTTTTTCGCCGTAGCAGAGTTTTTCCAGAAAGAATTTCCGATTTACTCTGCCGGATATGGTCAGATACCCAAGGCTTTTCAATTCTGCATTGAGCTGCTGTACGATTTTGTAGGCATAGGATTTGGAAACGCCCAACTCCTTGGCTACTTCATCTACTCTCATAAAAGTGTTTTCGTTCAAATAAAGTACCTCCTGGTTTTGTTGTTGATTTTTGATTGTTTTCTGAAAGAAGCATAGACTGACCCTGCCTACTTCGTAAGATTTTTCTACCCCGCCGAACCACCGGCAGCTTACCGATGCTCATTTCTCAATCTCCGATTGACTTACGAAGCCTCTCACCCTATTGCCTGCGACGGTTGTTATCACGCTCGGACTGTAGCTGGTGGGGAGTATCTGCTCTCTGCTGTCGTCGCCGCCTCCGGGAGCTGCCCGGATTACTCGGAGCTGATTGTGAATCCTCCGATTTGGCTCATCGCTCATCACGATCATACAGAGAGGTCGTTATTCGGCGGAGCTTTATTCGATTGTCAAGGTGCCAGCGCACTGTTCAGGATTAAACGATTACTGAATCAGCACGGTCGTTTTCCAGTGGCATTCCTCCTTTGATGGAAATTAAGCAAATATGCTTAGTGTATCGATATTATACTAAACAGATTCGCTTATGTCAATAGGATAATAAGCAAAAATGTTTAATGATATGTTGACTATCTTAAGCGGATATGCTATATTCAGATTATCTCAAAT
>JBJDYH010000218.1:0-10928 GCA_051867135.1 Faecousia sp.
CATCCCGACCACGCTCTCTATGAGAAGTATTTCCCCAACGGCGGCGCTTCCATCTTCACCTTCCAAATCAAGGGCGGCAGGGAAGAGGCATTCCGGTTTATTGACAATTTGGAGATTTTCTCTCTGCTTGCCAATGTGGCGGATGTGAAGAGCCTGGTCATCCATCCCGCCAGCACCACCCACAGCCAGCTTAGCGACGAAGCGCTGGCCAATGTGGGCATTTATCAGAACACCATCCGTCTGTCCATCGGCACAGAGCATATTGACGATATCATTGCCGATTTGGAAAAGGGCTTCGCGGCCGTATAACAGTAGGGAGGAATAAATTATGAGTAAGATTTATACATCTGCAGATCAGCTTATCGGCGGCACCCCGCTTTTGGAGCTGACCCATCTGGAGAAAGAGGAATCTTTGCAGGCAAGAGTGCTTGCCAAACTGGAATATTTTAACCCCGCAGGCTCCGTAAAGGATCGCATTGCCAAAGCCATGATTGACGATGCAGAGCAAAAAGGGCTTCTCCGGGAAGGCTCGGTCATCATTGAGCCTACCTCCGGCAATACGGGCATCGGCCTTGCCAGCGTGGCGGCGGCTCGTGGCTACCGGATCATTATTGTCATGCCGGAAACCATGAGCGTAGAGCGCCGCCAGCTTATGAAGGCTTACGGCGCGGAACTGGTGCTTACCGAGGGCGCTAAGGGTATGAAAGGGGCCATCGCAAAGGCAGAGGTGCTGGCAAAGGAGATTCCCGGAAGCTTTATCCCCGGCCAGTTTATCAACCCGGCGAATCCTGCCGTACACCGCGCCACCACAGGCCCGGAAATCTGGGCGGATACCGACGGAAAGGTGGATATCTTTGTGGCGGGTGTTGGCACCGGCGGCACGGTGACAGGCGTTGGCGAATACCTCAAGAGCCAAAACCCCAATGTGCGGGTGGTAGCCGTAGAGCCTGCCGGATCCCCGGTTCTTTCCACAGGTGTTCCCGGCGCGCATAAAATCCAAGGCATCGGCGCAGGCTTTGTGCCGGATGTGCTGAACACCAAAATCTATGATGAAATCATTACGGTTTCCAACGAGGATGCCTTTGCTACCGGCAAACGCGTCGGAAAGCGGGAAGGCGTTCTGGTGGGCATCTCCTCCGGGGCCGCCGTGTGGGCAGCCATAGAGCTTGCGAAGCGCCCGGAGAACAAGGGCAAGACCATTGTGGCCCTGCTCCCGGACACCGGCGACCGCTACCTCTCCACACCCCTCTTTGCAGAATAAAATACGCCGCAGGGCCAGGATTTTTCCCCGCCCTGCGGCTTTTTTTACATTTCTTCCAGCAGGCATACAGCGTGGCAGCGCATACCCAAATTTTCCCCGGTAAAGCCTAAATGCTCTTCTGTGGTGGCTTTCACATTTACCCGATCGTTCGGGATTTCCAAAGTTTTTGCAATGTTTTCCACCATCTGAGGGATATAGGGGGCAAGCTTCGGCTTCTGGGCAATCATGGTAACATCCACATTGCTTACAAAGTAGCCCTTCTCCCTTACCAGCTTGGCAACTACCCCCAGCAAAACCAGAGAATCCGCCCCCTCATAGGCGGGGTCGGTATCCGGGAAGTGTTTGCCGATATCTCCCAGAGCGGCAGCTCCCAGCAGGGCATCGGAAACGGCGTGAAGCAGCACATCCGCATCGCTGTGGCCCAAAAGACCCTTTTCGTAGGGAATTTTGACACCGCCGAGAATCAAATCCCTGCTTTCTGCCAAAGCGTGCACATCATAGCCGTGACCGATTCTCATTGCGCATCCTCCCAGAGCATTCTGGCGATTTTCAAATCCATAGGGGTGGTGATTTTGAGGTTGCGCTCCTCGCCCTTGACGATTTTTACGGACATTCCCATGTGCTCTACGGCTGAGCAGTCGTCGGTTAAGGTTATTTTATCCGCCTGCGCCTTTGCCAGCGCGCCGCGAATCAAATCAAAGTCAAAAACCTGAGGGGTCTGCACCGCTTGAAGGGCAGAGCGGTCGGGAGTTTCCTTCACAATGCCTCCGGCAACAACTTTCACGGTATCCTTTACAGGGACAGCCGGGGCGGCGGCTCCGTAGGTGCTGCCCGCTCTTACTACCCGGTCAATGGTCTGCCAGTCAATGAGGGGCCGTGCGCCGTCATGGATGGCGGCAACCTTTACCTTTTTGGAAAGGGCGTTCAGGCCGTTGTTTACGCTTTCGGCCCGGTCTTTGCCCCCAACCACTACGGCAGTCACCTTGGAAAAGCAGGAGCAGGCATCCGTAACCGCCATGAGCAGATCTTCCCGGGTAACAATGACGATTTCCTTGATGGCATCGCAGTCCTCAAAGGCTTTGACGGTGCGGCAAATTACGCTCTCGCCGCAAAGGTCGGCCATAATTTTGTCCGTTCCCTCCATGCGGCTGGCAGAGCCGGCGGCTACGATGACAGCACCGCAGTATTTCAGCTTCAGGTTTAATGCTTTCCGGGCGGGTTTGGTTATTTTGGTGGAATCCATGGTTACAGCTCCTTTACCAGTTTCTTAAAGAATGCGCCCCGTACCATAAAGTTCTTAAACTGGTCAAAGGCGGCGGAAGCGGGGCTCATAAGCACCACATCCCCGTCCCTGGCATCCCGGGCGGCGGCGCGGACGGCGGTTTCAAAATCGCCGCAGTCGTAAATTGCCAAAGCCTGGGGGTCATAGTTTTCTGCGGCCTCCACAGCGGCTCGGATGAGATTGGCGGTAGCGCCGTTGAGATACAGCGCCTTTACATGGCTGCAAATCTCCGGGCCTAACACATCGTAGGGGATATGCTTGTCATAGCCTCCGGCAATAAGCATTACCTTTTCCGGGAAGCTGCTAAGGCCCGCAATGGTGCGGGTAGGGGAGGAGGCAATGGAGTCGTTATAGAACCGCACGCCGTCTTTGACCCGTACCAGCTCAATGCGGTGCTCTACGCCGCCGAAATTCTTGGCAACGGTGCGAATGACCTCGTCAGGAACAAGGCCCTGTACCGCAAGAATCGCCGCCATATAGTTTTCAATATTGTGTACGCCGGGAATGAGAATATCCTTTACCTCCAGCACAGGCTCTCCCTTGCGGTAGATGATACCGTTTTCCACCCGGCAGGCGCAGTCCTTCCCTTGGCGGGAGAATTTTTCCGTAATGCCGTTGCCGGTAAAGCCGTCCGTAATGGCGTTGTCGGCGTTGACTACCAGCAAATCCTTTTCCGTCTGGAAGCGGAACAGATTTTTCTTGGCCTGGGTGTATTCTTCCATATCCTTGTGGATATCCAGATGGTTGGGAGCCAGATTGGTCACAACAGCCACCTGCGGGCTTCTGGTCATATCCATGAGCTGGAAGGAGCTAAGCTCTACTACGGCAAAGTCGCTTGCCTGCATCTGCCGCTGCAAAGGAAGCAGGGGCGTGCCGATGTTGCCGCCCAGCCAGACGGTGTAGCCCGCCGCTTTCAGCATTTCGCTGATGAGGGTGGTTGTGGTAGTCTTGCCGTCGGAGCCGGTTACGGCGATAATCTTGCAGGGGCAAAGCTCAAAAAACACTTCCATCTCGCTGGTGATTTTTGCCCCCCGGCTGCGCAGGGCTTCCAGCGCCGGGTTAGCCGGGTGCATACCCGGCGTGCGGAACACAATATCCGCTTGGATGTTATCGAGATAATTGTCTCCCAAGGAAAGGGTAACGCCCTTATCTTCCAGAGCCAGAACTTCCGCGTCCATTTTCTCCCGGGGCGTGCGGTCGCAGCCGGTCACGGTGCAGCCGTATTCCAGCAGCAGCTTTACCAGGGGGCGGTTGCTCACTCCCAGACCCAGTACGGCAATGCGCTGGCCTCGCAGGGAAGTAAAGTATTCATCAAAGGCGGTCATAGTCCATCCTCCGTTATTTATTATTATGCATATCGGCTTTCATCGTCTGCTCAGCAAATTGGAATTAAGCAGGGCGTGGATTGGGTGAATGTAGGGGCGAGCATTGCTCGTCCGAAACCCCAAACCTACCGCCGCACCCCAATAATGATTGTAGGGCGGGGGCTTGCTCCCGCCGTTTCCTCCAGCACTAGGTTCGCGGCGGGAGCGAGCCCCCGCCCTACATTCACAATATTTACACCCCGGTACATTCCAATTTACCGTTTTGCTGAGAAAAGCCGATAAGCATTTGTTATTTACTACAGTATATCCTGTCTGAAAGAATTTTGCAAGATGTTTGACAATCCATCTTTCTTGGGTTACAATAGGAGCGCCACCAGGTTGGACAGCCGCGGGGGGAGGCCGAAAGACCCCTCATGAGGAAAGTCCGGGCTTCGCAGGGCAAGGATAACGGGTAACGCCCGCCGGGGGTGACCCCAGGACAAGTGCAACAGAGAGATACCGCTGAGGGCTAACGCCCTCAGTAAGGGTGAAAAGGTGGGGTAAGAGCCCACCCGGCCCATGGAAACATGGGTTTTACGATGTAAACTCTATCCGAAGCAACGCCGTGGAGGAGCATATGGTTTGCCCGACCGCTCCGAGGAGGCGGCTTGACTGCGTGAGCAATTACGCAGCTAGATAGATGGCTGTCAAAACAGAACCCGGCTTATAGACCTGATGGAAAACTCCCAACCAAAGCGCTTTTGCTTCGGCTGGGAGTTCTGCTTTATGCTTCTTCTACAGGCTCCTGTTTTTGCGCCAGACCTGCCACATCGCTTACCGGCAGGGAGAATACAATACCCTTGGCCTTTTTCGCCATGCCCATTTCCTTATACAAAGCGTTCAGCACGGCATCCCGCTCGCTCTTTTCTACAACCATCATTAAAATCTCTTTTTCCGGCTGCACCGTAATGCCGTAGAAAGCGGCCTCGTTTTCCCGGGCAACGCCACGGGCGTTCAAAATCGTACCGCCCCGCACCCCTAAGCTTCGGGCCACCTCCATGGCCTCCTCGGCATAGCCCGCGTTCACAATGGCGAAAATTACTTCGTGTTCGTTGGTTGTCATGGTTTTACTCCCCCTTTTTCTGCCGGTTATTGCTGAGGAATTGGTACACGCTTACGCCCACAATGCTGGACATAGGCACGGCGAAGGCAATGCCCTTGCCGTTTTTAATGGTCTCAAATTTGGTTTCCAAGGCATTGATAATCTCCTCCACCCGGTCTTCCCGGACGGCGCTTAAAATCACAGCCTTGTGGCGGTTCAGACCCAGCATATTGACCACTTCCGAGGTGGCGGTTCCCATGCCCGGAAGCATCATCTGGCAGTTTACTTCATACTGGCTCAGTACATCCATATAAAACTCGCCCTTGCCCCGGTCTACTATGGTGAAGAGCAGCTTCAGCTTTTTGATGGCGGATTCGTTTACGGTATTTGCCATGTTTGGGTCACCTCCCTACATAAAATTGATGATCTGGCCGTCGTCGGCATCCAAAATCCGCTTCATGGCTCTGCGCTCTCTTACCAATCTCATAACCACGCCCTTAACGCCCAAAAGCTGAATGGTGATCAGAGGGGTCATGGCTACCAGCGCCACCACGCCGAAGGCATCCCGCAATACGGCATCAGCCCCCTGCACGGCAACGCAAATGCCGGTAATAAAGGGGAGAATAAAGCCGGAGGTCATAGGACCGCTGGAAACGCCGCCGGAGTCGAAAGCGATGGCGGTGTACACCGGGGGCACAAACAGGGAAAGAGCCAGAGAGATGAAGTAGCCGGGGATGATGTAGTACACTATGGAAAAATCGAAGATAATGCGGATAACGCTCAGGGCAATGGATGCGCCCACACCGACGCACAGGCCGGTCATCATGGAACGCTTGCTTACCAGCCCTCCGGTAATTTCTTCAACCTGAGCATTCAAAATATGGATAGCAGGCTCCGCCAGCACCACCAGCACGCCGATTACCAGACCCAGAGCCGTTAACAGCGCGCTATGGATGGCAGACCCCAGGCAATGGCCAATCTTGTAGCCAATGGGCATAAAGCCCACATTGACACCGGTAAGGAACATGACGAGGCCAACATAGGTAAAGCAAACGCCAAGAGCGATTTTTACAAGGCGGCGGCGGTTCAGCCGCAGGAAAAGAATCTGGCACACCGCGAAGAAGGCTACAATCATACCCAGCGCCAAGGCAACCTCTTTGCAGGTATGGCCCAAGGTTTCCAAGTAGCTGCGGGCAATCTGTCCGCTAACCTGATAGTCCGGCAATGTGTAACTCAGCTCACCTCTGGCAGCAATACCCAAAATCAAAACCGCCAGAACCGGGCCAATGGAGCAAAGAGCCACCAAACCGAAGGAATTGTCCTTGGAGTGACGGTCACCCAGTACGCCGGAGATACCAACACCCAATGCCATAATAAAGGGCACGGTAATGGGGCCGGTGGTTACGCCGCCGGAGTCGAAAGCCATAGGCATCAGGTCTTCGTTGCCGTTGACCGTAAGCATCAACGCCAGCGCAAACATGAGCATATAGAAAAGCATAAGAATCATGGAAAGGCTCTTGCGGAACACGATTTTCGCCACAGCCAGCATCAAAAACGCGCCTACGCCAATGCCCACGGTGTAAACGAGGAGCGTGCCGTTCATAACGGAACCAACCTGCTTGGCAAGCACCTGCAAATCAGGCTCGGCAATGGTAATCAGCATACCCATTACAAAGCACACCGCCAGCAGCAGCCCCAGCTTTTTCTGCCGGGAAAGGCCGGAACCCATCTGGGCCCCCATAGGGGTCATGGCAAGGTCAGCGCCCAGATTAAACAGACCGATACCCAGCACCAGCGCTGCCGCGCCGATGGAAAAGCTGATCAGCTCCGTAGCCGTTAAATCCACCCAAGGTGTTAAGGCAATCAAATATACAATGGCAATAATGGGCAGGGTAGAAACCAGCGCCTCCCGGATTTTTTCCTTGAATTCTTTCAAATTTATCACCTTGCTTTGCACTTCGTATAGTTTCAACCATATTCTAACAGAAAAAAAGTGCGGATACAAGCACGAAAACCATAAAAAGCCATATTATAAATTGTGCTCATCAGATTCTCTCGGCAAAGGTATGAATTGGGATTTGCCGCGGATGTGGATTCTGTGAATGTAGGGGCGAGCATTGCTCGTCCGAAAGCCCAAATCTACTGCCGTGCCAAACGGGCGGGTCAAGACCCACCCTTACAAGGGGTTAGTGCATAATGGCGTTACTGTAGGGTCAGGTCTTGACCTGACCGAAACCCTAAATCCCTCACCGAAGAAAACCTGGTGCGGTAAGCGGACGAGCAATGCTCGCCCCTACAAACGGTGCGTCAAATATCAATTTGCAAGGGTTTGCAAGCGGCTGATTCAGTCAGCTATACAAGTAATAAACTGCACCTTACACAAATAATCCTTGCGGAAGGGGACTTTTTCCATCAAACTTCCCAATTATCCGTTTCTGCCAAAAATGCGATTGCCTTTTTGTGCAGAGTGTGATAGTATGTGTGTTGAAAATATTTGTTTCCCTATTGTGGACATTTTGGGGAAACAGGGAAAGTTGGTATTGATATGTATCGTATTCATTCGTTAAATAAGATTTCTCCCAAGGGTACGGCTCTGCTGAGTGAGCAGTATCAGGAGTCCTCTCTGGAAAACGCCGATGCCATTTTGGTGCGCAGCGCCGCCATGCACGATATGGACATTCCGGAAAATCTGCTGGCTGTGGCCCGCGCCGGCGCAGGCGTGAATAACATCCCTCTGGATAAGATGGCGGAAGCCGGCGTTGTGGTGTTCAATACCCCCGGCGCCAATGCCAATTCCGTGATGGAGCTGGCGCTTTGCGGTATGCTTCTGGGCAGCCGTGATGTAGTGGGCGGCATCAACTGGGTCCAGTCCATTAAGGACGAGGGGGATGTTGCCAAAAAGGTGGAAAAGGGCAAGTCCAAGTTTGCCGGCAGCGAGATTAAGGGCAAGAAGCTGGGTGTCATCGGTCTGGGCGCGGTAGGCGGCCCTCTCGCCAACGCAGGTGTAAAGCTGGGTATGGAAGTCTATGGCTGTGACCCCTTTATTTCCGTAGAAGCCGCATGGCATCTGGACTCCAACATCGCCCATGTGAAAACCCGGGAGGAGGTCTTCGCCAAGTGCGACATTATCTCCCTGCATACCCCCCTGCTTCCCGATACCAAGCACATGATCAACGCCGAAACCATTGCCATGATGCCCGACGGCGTGATTATCCTGAACTTTGCCCGGGATGCGCTGGTGGATGACGATGCTATGGAAGCCGCCCTCGCTTCCGGCAAGGTCAAGCGCTACATTACCGACTTCCCCAATGACCGTACCGCTTCTATGCCCGGTGTGGTAGCCATTCCCCACCTTGGCGCTTCCACGGAGGAAGCGGAGGACAACTGCGCAAAGATGGCGGTTAAGCAGGTGATGAACTATCTGGAAAACGGCAACATTGTCAACTCCGTGAATTTCCCCAACTGTGATATGGGCAAGTGTACCAAGCCCGGCCGTATTGGCGTTCTTCACCGCAATATTCCCAATATGATTTCCAGCTTTACCACCATCCTGGCAGAGAGCAATATGAACATCTCCGATATGCTCAACCGCTCCAAGGGCGCTTACGCCTACACCATGCTGGATTTGGACGAGAAAGCACCCGACGACATCGCCGCGAAACTGCAGCAGGTAGAGGGCGTGCTGAGAGTTCGTGTCATTCGCTGAAATAAGAAGGGCTTCTTCGGAAGCCCTTTCAGCGTGTCGATAAACCCGGCAATTTGGAATTGTAGGGGGCGATGCCTACATCGCCCCGCAGTAAAATCCCTCATATTATTGGTAAATTCGGGCAAATTCGTAACATTTTACAAAGGGCCGATGTGGGCATCGGCCCCTACGACCACCTTTTTCGACAATCTGAGGGCTTCTTCGGAAGCCCTTTTTTATATAATTTGCTTGCATATCCGGGAATGCCGTGGTAAAATACTGTTGAAAAAACCCAACGAGGAGGAATTACCATGGCGCTTCATGTAATGGATGAGGCCAACCGCTGTCTGGGCTGCAAGGTTCCCCAGTGCCAGAAGGGCTGCCCCATCTCCACCCCTATCCCTGAGGTCATCAAACTGCTCAAAGAAAACAAGCTGGACGAAGCCGGCTGGATGCTCTTTGAAAATAACCCTTTGACTACGGTCTGCAGCCTGATTTGCAACCATGAGAATCAATGTGAAGGACATTGTGTTCTGGGCCGCAAGGGTGCGCCTGTGCATTTTTCCGTGATTGAGAATTACATATCCAGCGCTTACGCTTCCAAAATGACCGCCGGCCCCCATCCCTCCAACGGCATTAAGGTGGCTATCGTCGGCTCCGGCCCTGCGGGCATTACCATTGCGATTTTAATGGCCCGCTACGGCTACCAGGTTACTATCTTTGAGGGGCAGGATAAAATCGGCGGCATCCTGCGCTACGGCATCCCGGAGTTCCGTTTGCCCAAGAGTGTGCTGGATGATATTCAGTACCGCCATCTGGAGATGAAGGGCATTAAAATCCGCCCCAATACCCGCATCGGCGGCGCGATTGGCATTGACGATTTGTTCCGTGACGGCTACAAGGCCATCTTTATCGGCACCGGTGTGTGGAAGCCCAACGCCCTGCACATCAAGGGCGAAACCTTTGGCCATGTCCATTTTGGCATCAACTATCTGAACAACCCCGACAGCTACAAGCTGGGAGAAAAGGTCATTGTCATCGGCGCGGGCAACGCCGCAATGGATGTAGCCCGTACCGCTATGCGCAAGGGCAGCCGGAATATCACCTGCTTCTCCCTGTCCAAGAAGGTAGCTGCCAGCCAGTACGAGTTCAGCTACGCCCAGTTGGAGGGCATCCAGTTTGAGTATAACAAAAAGCCTGTGGAAATTACCGACGAGGGCGTGATCTTCCGGGATATCATCGAGGAGGAGGATCATACCTTTACCGAGGTAGAGGGCAGCGATACCCTGTATCCGGCCAATTCCGTGATTATTTCCATCAGTCAGGGCGCTCAGAATACCATTGTATCTACCACCACCGGCTTGAATACCAACCAGCGGGGTCTGCTGCTGGCGGATGAGACAGGCCATACTACCCGCCCCGGCATCTTTGCCAGCGGCGATGTAGTCCAAGGTGCCCGTACCGTGGTGGAAGCCGTGGCCCACAGCAAAGTTGTGGCGGAGGCGATGCACCAGTACATCCAGAGCCTTCCCGAGGAAGAATGATCCCATATAAAAAATCCGCCCAAAGCCTGCTTTGGGCGGATTTTCAGATTGTCGAAAAAGGTGGTTGTAGGGGCCGATGCCCACATTGGCCCTTTGTAAAATGTTACGAATTTGCCCGAATTTACCAATAATATGAAGGATTTTACTGCGGGGCGATGTGGGCATCGCCCCCTACAATTCCGAATTACTGGGTTTATCGACACGCTGAATCCGTCCAAAGCCTGCTTTGGGCGGATTTTTTTGTGGCTGCGTTTTTTCGGGAAAGCGCAGCTTCGGCCGGGGTAGTTTCCCCCAGATCGGGTAATGAGAAATCGTAAAAAATGAAAGCCGGGGCGAAAATTGACAGTTCGATCCGGGAATGCTGCGAAATCTCTGTGTTACAGTGTTGTGCTTGACATAGTTGGCAGCGTGGAATCCATCAGTATTCTTTGGCAGAAATCGTATTCTGGAATTCCTCAAAGAACAGCTTCGCTGCGCCGTTGCCGGTTTCGTGGTAGTAGAGGTATTCATCGAAACGGCAATTACGGTCGGAGATACTTAGAGTGAAGGACTCCGATGGAAGCAGATTTTTTGCATACCGGGGGGCAATGCAGATTCCTTTGCCCATAGTGACCAGAAACAGCGCGGTGGAGAGGTTGTCCACCTTAATGCTGGATACCTGCCCCCGGGTGGCTTTCTGAATCAGCATCCAATTTTGGGCGTAGGGGCCAAACAGTTCCTCGGCATAGGGAACGATGATGGTCTGCCCGG
>JBJDYH010000219.1:0-2486 GCA_051867135.1 Faecousia sp.
GCCGATACTGTGTAACAACTCCGATAGTATGTATAATGAGAAAGATTTATACATGATAGGAGGTGATAGCACGATGCTGAACTACGAGCGAATTGGTAAACGAGTGCAGCAACTTCGTAAAATGAAGAAGCTGTCCCAGGCTGACCTTGCGGAGCTAACCGAGATGTCTGTTTCATACATAAGCCACATCGAAACGGCGATCAAAAAGGCCAGCCTGGAATCCATTGTACGCATCGCCAATGCTCTGGGGGTCACCGTTGACCAGCTACTCAACGGAAACCAAACCAGCAATCAGGATGAGTACAAGTCAGAACTCCGGGATCTCATATCCGACTGCAACGGATATGAACGAGGAGTCATTCACGATGTAGCCGCTGCGGTAAAGCAAAGTATGCGCGAACACGCAGATCTTTACCCCAGAGACGATGAGTTAGGATAATCAAAATTCTAACTCTTTTTTTGCCCTTTTCAATGCACTACAGGGCGAAAGGTAGACCTACAGACATACACATCGTGGCCTCCGTACAGGAAAATCTTGTACGGAGGTTTCCTTAAAAACATAACAGATATGAAAACGGCAAATCGCTTGACGTTTTGGACAAAATTGATAACATTAAAAGCAAACTAGGCGTATTGGGGTGATTGACAATGGTTTTACTGACTGGGGATATTCACGGTGAAACCTTCCGTATAGCGGATGCTATACGCAGATTTGAATTGACCAACGATGATGTTGTTGTAATTTTGGGCGATGTAGGCATGAACTACTACGGGAACAAGAAAGGCGACCATCATCGAAAGAAAAGGCTGAATAGCGCGGGCGCGACAATCTTCTGTGTCCAAGGAAACCATGAGATGCGCCCCTCCACGATTGACACTTACCATGAGGTGGAATGGCATGGTGGATCGGTATATGTTGAGGACGAGTATCCAAATCTCCTGTTTGCAAAAGACGGAGAGGTCTATGATTTGGACGGCCAGAAATCCATTGTGATCGGTGGTGCGTATTCCGTAGATAAGTGGTACCGCCTCCAAAGAGACCTCCAATGGTTCCCGGATGAACAGCCATCGCCGGAGATCAAGCAGCGGGTTGAACAAAAACTGGACGATCTGGGGTGGAAGATCGATTCCGTTCTAAGCCACACCTGCCCGGCGCGATTCATTCCAACAGAAGCCTTTTTGAAGGGCGTGAACCAGACGATGGTGGATCGTAGCACTGAGGACTGGCTGGATTCCATCGCTGAACGGCTCGAATATGGCCATTGGTACTGTGGACACTGGCATATTGATAAGCGGTTGGATCGGTTCAGTTTCCTCTTCAATTGTTTTGAATCTTTCCCTTCCAAGGAGGGGTGTTTCCATGGATGAAGAGCTTTACTGCTTAAACCTGGATGACTATTCCGCAGCATCCTTCACCAGCTTCGGAAAAGCCTATTATGGAACCATGCCTCAGATCAGTGCTTTCATAAAGGCGCTGGCAGAAGATGAGCGGTCAAGGAAGAATCATGAAGAGTTGATCACTGCATTCCAGGAATATCAAAGAGGAAATCAGGATGTCTGCCATACAGTTGCCTATCAGAAGATCCCGCTCCTTGAGCCTGTGATCGTGATTGGAACTGCAACGCAAAAGTTGGACCATTATCGCTGGGAACACCTCAACACCTGGCGATGGCCATATCATATGCGGTGCGATTGCGTTGAGGCTAGGCACTACTGGATAAAGGCCGATGGTTATTATACCCGCTGCATTACAGCCAGGTTTGAGAACTTGGCCTATGAAGGGATCGGTGACAGTTGGGTAAGCGTCGGCGACATGATCTGGGGCTTCCCACATATTATTGAGGTCAACGGAAGATACAGCTTCAATCGACTGGCTGTGGAGGAAAAGAGATTCACCCGCCATAAGGACCTGATTGCGGATAAAGAAGCGTTCCAGATGGCCCACGATGTGAACTTCACGGAATTCTGCAATGATATTTTTGGTGACGGATGATGGAAGAAGATAAGAATTATGTTCAGGTACTGTCAGTGACAGACCTTGAGGGAACAGAAAAGGTGGCCAAACCGTATGAGGGACTGCCGGGGTCTTATTGGTACATCCCTCAAATAAGCATTGGTTCGGCTATGACGCTCATGTACCCGGATAGCTATCTTTGGCGCTTAGTGACATCTGAAGTGCGGAACTATACATATGACCCGCATAATCAGGTGTATGTCGTGCAAACGGAGAACAGTATTTACACATTGAAAGATGCATTCAGTTCGGAGGCCCGGAGAAGAGCTAAAGCGACTTTATATATGACAGCACCGATTGGGCGTCGTTATCGTGAAGACAACCCAGACCCCGAAAGGCACTTGCTGGCTTACGGGAAGTATCGTACAAAAATTTTCCCCTGCGATCTGCCGGAGTGGTATGTTGGCGGCTATATGTATAAGCGGCATGGTTACATATCCGCAAAAGGAGTTAAGCACCTCCACTACAAGCC
>JBJDYH010000220.1:0-38473 GCA_051867135.1 Faecousia sp.
TTCCTCACGCGTTACTCACCCGTTCGCCACTAAGTTAATCCCCGAAAGGATTAACTCCGTTCGACTTGCATGTGTTAGGCACGCCGCCAGCGTTCGTCCTGAGCCAGGATCAAACTCTCAAAAAATTGTATCTAAAGCACCAAAGTGCCTCAAATCAAGTTTTTGAATAAATTTGTCTTAGCAAATTTTACTCAAGAATTTTCGTTGGCTGTTAATTCGTTTTATACGAAAACTTAAACAATCCATTATAATTGTCCAAGGTGTTATAGTTCGTCTTTGCGTTATTCAATTTACAAGGTACAAACTTCGCTGACCTCCCGGCTCAAAGGCCGTTCATCGGACAGCTTTTAGATAATACCACGGCTGACAGGATTTGTCAAGAAGTATTTTCAACTTTTTTCGAAGTTTTTTACCTTTGTCGAAGTTGATTTTGCTTCCTGAATGTCCTTCAGCAGACAGCTTGCAGATAATACTACAGATTCCGGCAAAAGTCAACCCCTTTTTTCGACTTTTTCAAAAAATTAAGGGGCCTCCAAGGAGGCCCCAAAACCATACACATTTTGGATATGTAAATAGCTTATTCGTCGGTATCAATCAAGCCGTAGGTGCCGTCTTTTCTGCGGTACACAACCGCAAACTCACCGCCGTCGTCCTCATCCCGGAAGGCGAAGAAATCGTGGCCCAGCAGGTTCATTTGCAGCACAGCCTCTTCCCGGCTCATGCACTGAATGCGGAACTTCTTAACCTTGGCAATGGACAGATCCTCCTCCGGCTCTTCGGCGGCAAAAGAGGTTGCATCTACGGTGCGGGTAAAGGCATCCTGACGCAGGCGGCGCGCCAAGCGGGTCTTATTCTTGCGGATTTGGCCTTCAATGGTGCCAACAGCGGCATCGATAGAGGCAAACATATCCGAGGTGCTTTCGGTAGCACGGAACACTTTGCCCGCAGCATGAACAGTAAGCTCCACATTGTTGCGATTCTTCTCTACAGAGAATACAATGAGGGCCTCGGCGTCCTCCTCGAAATACCGTGCCAGCTTCATTACCTTTTTCTCGGCGTAAGCGTGGACATTACCGGGCAGATTGACTTTCTTTTCGCTGAACTGAAACTTCATATGCGGCAGCTCCTTTCATGTTCACCGGGGTATCCCTCGGTGTAACTCTATTATACCCTATATATGACAAAATGGCAAGGATTAATCTTCCAGAGAATCCTCGTCTTCCAAAAGCTCTGTCATGGTCAGGTTATAAATGTTTTCCGCTTTCTTTTCAAAAAGCCTGCCAAGGCGCACAGCTTGGCGTTGGTCAGGGGCAAAAAGCTCCAGCGTCATCAGATTGCCCATTTCATCGTCCAGAGCCATAATCACGGAATAGTCGCCGTTCTCTCTGGGAACCACCCGGGAGCGCACCATGCTGCTGCGGCGAAGCTGGCGGTTAAAACGGGCAACAGCGTTTTCCGCCCGCTGCTTCACGGTAAAAGCGATGGTATCAGCGGTAATCTCCCCATCCTGACGGCCTTTCTCCGTAATCTCGTAGCGCTCATCATCCACCTGCTTCAGGTGGCCGGAGGCAACCATTTCCGGCACGGCAGTACAAACATCAAAATAGCTCAAACATTCGTCCTGATAGCACAGCTCGTAAATCTCCTGCACCGTCATGGGGAAAGCGGAGCGAGCGGCTACATATAAAATCAAAACCTTTACATCCATCATATCATGGATAAAGCCCAATCTCTTCATAAGTATCACCTCTACCTTAATTATATCCGACAGCGCCAAAAAATCAAGCACAAGTACAAAACCTGAGGCATATTCTGGCCTGAAAGGAGAAATGCCCATGGAAGCGCCATGCCTTTACATAGCTTCTTCCCCCGCTTTGGACTACGCAAAAGAATATCTAAGAAAGGACGGCATCTCCATTGCAGACAGCATAACGGAAGATGTGTCCCATATTTTACTCCCTATTCCAACCCGGGAAATCCCGGAGGGGCTGCCGGAGGGCTGTACGATCATTGGCGGTCACATCCCCAAGGGCATTGATTTGCTGAAGGACGAAGTTTATCTTGCCCAAAACGCAGCCATCACCGCCCATGGGGCTGTAAAAATCGCTATGAACGCTCTGCCGGTATGCCTTTGGGATTGCGAAACCTTAATTTTAGGCTGGGGACGCATTGCCCAATGCCTTGCTCACCTGCTCAAAGGGATGGGGGGGAAGGTCAGCATTGCCGCGAGAAAACAGGAAGCCGTTGCTCTGGCCGGGGCCTTGGGGTTTGGGGCGTTTTCTTTGGAAAGCCTGAATTTTGTCCCTTATCGGCTGGTATTCAACACGATCCCCTCAGAGCTGGGGTTTCAAGCGATGGACTTTCCCAAAGAATGCGTAAAAATCGACCTTGCGTCTATCAAAGCGCTGCCCGGGGAGGATGTGATTTGGGCCAGGGGGCTGCCCGGAAAAGAAGCCCCGGAAAGCAGCGGAGCGCTGATAGCAAGGCGCACCGCCTATTATTTGAACAAGGAGTGATATTATGGAGCTGGGTTTTGCCATGTGCGGCTCCTTCTGTACATTTCATAAGGTATTTCCCATCATGGAAGAATTGGCAAAAGAGCATCATGTAATCCCCATTTTTTCCCAAGCGGTTTGCGACACCGACAGCCGCTTCGGCACAGCCAAAACCTTTTGGTACAAAGCAATCGACATTTGCGGCCAGCCGCCCCTGTATACATTAAACCAAGTAGAGCCTATCGGGCCGAAAAAGATGCTGGATGCCCTGATCATTGCCCCATGCACAGGAAACACCTTGGCGAAGCTATCCAGAAGCATTGCCGACGGCCCGGTAACCATGGCGGCAAAAAGTCAGCTCAGAAACGGCAGGCCGGTGATTTTGGCGGTATCTACCAACGATGCCCTTGCCGGGGCCGCGGAGAATATCGGCAGGCTTCTCAATAAGCGAAACTACTATTTTGTTCCCTTTGGGCAGGATGACCCGGTAAAAAAGCCCGCCAGCATGGTGGCTGATTTTACAAAAATCCCCCAAACGCTGCATGAAGCGCTTGGGGGACGGCAAATTCAGCCAATACTATTGGGCAGTATTTAGAGGGCATCTACCTCTTCCAGCCACAGTCTGGCAGAAGCGTCGCTGGGCATACGCCAGTCTCCACGGGGGCTTAGGGAGATAGAACCTACCTTGACACCCTCCGGCATACAGCTACGCTTAAACTGCTGGGTAAAGAACCGGCGGTAGAAGCTGCGCAGCCACTTTTTCACCGTTTCGGGGGGATAGATACCGGCGAAGGCCCGGCAGGCCATGGTATAAACCTTGGTGGGGGCAAAATCGTAGCGGACGGTATAATAGACGAAGAAGTCATGCAGCTCATAAGGGCCGACCAAGTCCTCGGTATTCTGGGCAATTCTCCCTTGGGCATCCGGGGGCAGAAGCTCCGGGCTGATGGGCGTGTCCAAAATGTCCAGCAGCGTATCTTTGGCAGAAGCAAACTCCGGGCTTTCCGCAAGAGTGCTGATCATCCAGCGAATCAGGGTCTTGGGTACGGAAGCGTTTACGCCGTACATACTCATGTGGTCACCGTTGTAGGTACACCAGCCCAGCGCCAGCTCGCTCAGGTCGCCGGTGCCTACCACGATGCCGCCGCAGTCACCGGCGTAGTCCATAAGCACCTGCGTGCGCTCCCGGGCTTGGGCATTTTCATAGGTGGTATCATGGTTTTGTAAATCGCGGCCGATGTCCTGCAAGTGCTGGGTAACGGAGGCACCGATGGAGATTTCCTTTTGCGTGACCCCCAGCGCGTCCATGAGCGCCAGAGAGTTGCGGTGGGTACGCTCTGAAGTGCCGAAGCAGGGCAGCGTAATGCCGTGGACATCGGAAGCGGGGCGTCCCAGCTCCTTCATGGCCTGAACCGCAACCAGCAGGGCAAGCGTGGAATCCAAGCCGCCGGAAATGCCAACCACGGCTTTTGCCCCCAAAACAGCCAGCCTTTGCCGCAGTCCCGCCACCTGAATGGCGAAAATAGAGCGGCAGCGCTCCAAGCGGTCGGTCTGGGCATTGGGCACAAAGGGCAGACGGTTGACGGGATACAGAGAGCCATCGGAGCGCAATCTCTCACGATTGCACGCGATGGTGTGCATAGGCTCTACCTTGCCGTAAATGGAAACCGCGTCCCGAACGCTTTTATTTTTCCGCCGATCGGAACGGACACGGCCCAAATCCGCGTCGCAAAGGAGCATATAGTCCGTAGCGATTTGCTGAGCATTTTCCGCCAAAAGCACGCCGCTTTCGCAAACCATGCTGTGACCGGAGAATACCAAATCCTGGGTAGATTCCGTGTAGCCCGCGGAGCAAAAGGCATAGACACAATTACAAATAGAGGACTGATGCTTTACCAGATTGCGGCGGTATCCCCGCTTGCCTACGGTTTCATTGGAGGCAGACAGGTTCACCACCACCTCCGCGCCGTTGAGGGTTTGCATGGTAGAAGGGGGAATGGGTGTCCACAGGTCTTCGCAAATCTCCATGCCTACCAGCGTACCGTCTCCCACCCGGAAGAGCAGGTCACGGTCTACGGGAATGGGATAGTCCCCGGAAAGGCCCAGATTCTGCGCCGAAACGGCCTTTTCCTGCAAATCCTCGGAAGAAGAAAACCACCGGCGCTCGTAAAACTCTTTATAGTTGGGTACATAAGTCTTAGGCACAAGGCCGTGCACCTTGCCCCCGGAAACCACCGCGCCGCAGTTATACATCTGCCCATTGATCAAGACGGGCGTACCTACAAAGGCGGTAATACCGGGATAGTCTTTTGTAAAATCCGCAATTTGTCCCAGCGCAGCCATACTGCCCCGGAGCAGGGCTTCCTGAAAGAACAGGTCGGCGCAGGTGTAGCCGGTAATGGCAAGCTCCGGGAAAACCACAAGGTCGGCATGCTTTTCATCCGCCTTGGCGATCCAGTCGCAAATGTCCCCGGCGTTTTTCATAGGGTCGCCTACAACTACTTTGGGCACGACGCAGGCAATTCTGATATAATCCAGCATTTTTATCCCTCCGTTGGGAAAATCTTATTATAATCTTATTATAATCAGACTGTAGAAAAAGGTATCCGTAGGGGCCGATGCCCACATCGGCCCTTTGCAAAATGTTGCGAATTCGCCGAAAAACTGCGTCACATGGCGACTTTTACTGCGGGGCGATGTAGGCATCGCCCCCTACGATTCTGATTTTTGGGGTTTATTGACACGCTGATTATAATTTTATTATAATGTTACCATTTTCTGCTGAAAAATGCAATCAAAATGTAAACCCCCCTCCTGTTTTGGGAGGGGGCTTGCTGTGCTGTATTAAATGCCTGCCAGTTCACGCAGGATGGGGGCAAGGTCGGTCTGCTCCCAAGGATGGTCGGAATGGCCGAAGTGGCCTTCCAGCGCGGTACGGCCATAGATAGGACGGCGCAGATTCAGCTTGCGAATGATACCGGCGGGAGTCAGGTCGCAGGTCTTGCGCAGCAGAGCGGTCATGTCCTCATCGGAGATTTTTCCGGTGCCATAGCTGTCCACACGGACGGAGACAGGCTGCGCCACGCCGATGGCGTAGGCAAGCTGCACCTGCACCTGCCCCGCAAGGCCGGCAGCTACCAGATTCTTTGCCATGTAGCGAGCCATGTAAGCGCCGCTGCGGTCTACCTTGGTGGGGTCCTTGCCGGAGAATGCGCCGCCGCCATGGGAGAAGTAGCCGCCGTAGGTATCCACAATGATCTTGCGGCCGGTAAGGCCGGTGTCGCCGTCGGGGCCGCCGATCACGAAGTTGCCGGTAGGATTGATGTGGATATTGGAAACATCCTCCATCCGAAAACCGAAGTCTGCCAAAACAGGCGCGATCACCTGCGTGCGGACAAGCTCGCGCACCTGTTCCACAGAAAAGTCAGCGCTGTGCATAACGGATACAACCACGGTATCAATGCCCAGAATGCTACCGTCCTCGCCGAACTCTACGCTTACCTGCGTCTTACCGTCGGGGCGCAGCTCGGTGCCGGCGTTGATAACCTGCGTCAGACGGTTGCTCAGGGCTCTTGCCAAATCGCAGGGCAGGGGCATCAGAGAAGCGGTGTGGGTGCAAGCGCCGCCGAACATCATGCCCTGATCGCCTGCGCCGCCAACTTCGTCGTTGGTGCCCAGGGCGATGTCCGCAGACTGGGTATGAATCTTGCAGAGGATTTCCACGGTGTCAGCGCAGAAGCCGGCATCGGGATAGATATAACCGATTTTGCGGATGGTCTGGCGGGCGATGGCAGCGTAGTCCACTACGGCCTTGGTAGTAATCTCGCCGCAAATCACGCAGAAATTGGTAGTAACCATAGTCTCACAGGCAACACGGGAGCCGGGGTCCTGCGCCAGGCAGGCATCCAGAATGGCATCGGAGATGGCATCCGCCACTTTGTCAGGATGACCGCAGGTAACACACTCAGAGGTAAACAGTCTTTTTTCCATTTCTTTCATTTCCTTTCTCTATTCGTCATTCGTCAAAATACGTCAAAAAACAATAGGCGACCTCTAAAAACTGCTTTTTGCGGTTTTGGGCGAGAGATTTTGGGTCAACAAAAGTTCTGGAAATCCCGAAATACTTTGTGTATTGCGGAATTTTCAAAACGAATTGTTGGGCCAAAAGATCCGGCCAAAACCCAAAAGGGTAGTTTTTTGAGGTGCCCAAAAAAAATGCACACACCGAAGATTCGATGTATGCGTTATCGAATCCTCATCTTTCGTTTGCCGCCGGATTTGGCACCACGCTCACGCAGGTTGCCGGGTTTCATCGGGCCGTTCCCTCCACCGCTCTTGATAAGGCTTGTATGCAGTTCACACATATTCTAGCGTATTTTCTTAGAAAGTCAACCCCTTTTCCCTAATTTTTTTCACAAAAAATGTTCATAATTCGGCTATAGACTTTTTTCTCAGAAGCTGATAGAATATACACATCTTGCAATGGAGTTGATCCTTTTGAAAAATCTTCGCACCCGCTTTGAGCGATTCTGCTTTCGCCACCGGGATTGGGGCATTCCCAACCTGATGCTCTACATTTCTCTGGGCAGCGCTCTGGTGTACATTATGACCATGGCTACCCAAAGCTTTGCGCTGTACGGATGGCTGATGTTTGACCGAACCCTGATCCTGCAGGGGCAGGTTTGGCGGCTGTTCACCTATCCCCTTGCCTTTTATGAAGGCAACCCGTTTTTTGCCCTGTTGGTGTTGTTTTGCTACTATTCTTTAGGCAGAGGTATCGAGCATATCTGGGGAACCTTCCGGTTCAACCTGTTCTATTTCAGCGGTGTAATCCTCATGGATATCTATTGTATGCTATTCCCCTGTCAGGCGGATGTATACTATCTGAACTTAAGCCTGTTCCTGGCCTATGCTACTTTGTTCCCCGATGTCCATTTTCTGCTTTTTTTCATCATCCCCATCAAGGCATGGATCTTTGCGTTGATTGATTTGGTGCTGGTGCTTTACGGCTTGCTTTTCTACCCCTTCCCGGTAAATCTATTTTCTGTAATCTCCCTTGCCAACTACTTCCTGTTCTTTGGCAAGGACGTGCTGAATGTCATTCCGCTCTCCTGGCGGGCCAATTTCCGGCGGTTGTTCAAGAAAAAGAAGAAATACGCTCCCCCCGCAAAGCCCATCCCCTTCCCCAAGGCAGGCTCCTATGAAGCGGAGGTAGCCAGCGTAAAAACTCCCTATACCCACCGCTGCACCGTCTGTGGACGCACCGATGTAACCAATCCGGAGCTGGAATTTCGCTACTGCTCCCGGTGTAACGGGTACTACTGTTATTGCGAGGAGCATATTAACAACCACGCCCATATTCAATAGTCTTTAGGAGGATTCGATGAATCCTCCTATTTTTTATTGTGCTTATCCGCTTCCCTCAGTAAAGAGATAAATTGGAATTTGGCGGGGTGTGGATTGGGTGAATGTAGGGGGCGATGCCCACATCGCCCCGCAGGAAGCACGACGATGTTTCTACGGAACTGCGGCGAATCCGTAACACCCCAACGGGCCGATGTGGGCATCGGCCCCTACGGGCACCCATTTGGTGCAGCGCTAAATTCCAATTTAACGGTCATCGAGTAAAACGAATATGCTTTCATTTTTGTTGTTGACAAGTCAACATCTTCCTGCTATACTTTCAGATGTTGATATATCAACAATCCTATGTGCAGCCCTGAAAGGAGCAGCCTATGCTGAATCGGTTTGAACAATTTACCTCGATAATTTCCGCAATCTATCAGAATGTCCAAAAAATTGAGCGGGAGGAAATGGAAAAGCAGGGTCTTCGGGGCGCTTATGCCCAGTATTTTCTGGCTCTGCTGCAAAATGCCCAAGGGCTTACCGCCGCGGAGCTGGCGGAAATCTGCGAAAGAGACAAGGCGGCAGTATCCCGGGCGGTTACGGAGCTGGAAGGCAAGGGCTATCTTCTTCGCCGGGGTAGCAATACCGGCACCTACCGCGCTCCCCTGCTTTTGACGGAGCAGGGAGAGAAAATCGCTCATTTTGTGGCCCGGCAGGCGGCTCTTGCGGTAGAGCAGGCAGGAGAGGGCTTATCGGATGCAGACCGGGAGGTTTTCTATGCTAGTTTGGGGCGTATTTCTGCCAATTTGCAGACGATCAGCAAAAATGGCATTCGTCAAGAATAAAACCACTATTATATAAGGAGAATAACTATGTCTGTTCGTATCGTGCTGGATTCCTCCGCGGATTTTCCCCAGGAGCTGAAATCCCGGTTTTCCGTGGTAGCCTTGCCCCTGTTCTTTGGGGATGAGGAGTATTTAGACGGCGTAACCATTACCTACAAGGAGTTTTATGAAAAGCTGGTAGAAACGGATGTCATGCCCACCACCAGCCAGCCCACCCCCGGCGCTTTTGCCGATGCTTACCGGGAGGCTCTGGAAGAATATGACGAGGTTGTGGTAATTACCCTGTCCTCCCAGCTTTCCGGCACTTACCAGAGTGCCTGCATTGCCGCTGACGACTTCCCCGGCAAGGTATTTGTGGTGGACAGTCTTTCCGCCACCATCGGCACCGGCGCGCTCGCCCAGCTTGCCCTTTCTCTGGCGGATCAGGGCCTGCCTGCCGCCGTCATTGCCTCCCGGCTTTCCGAGGAGCGGAATAACCTGCAGCTCATTGCCATGGTGGGCACTTTGGAATACCTGAAGCGGGGCGGCCGCCTGTCCAAAACCGCTGCCATTGCAGGCGAACTGCTTTCCATCAAGCCGGTTATCGGTATCGTTGAGGGCAAGGTTGCCATTTTGGGAAAAGCGCGCGGCTCTAAGCAGGCAGGAAATATGCTGGTCAAGCTGATTCAGGACTGCGGCGGCGTAGACTTTGAAAAGCCTGTGATTCTGGGTTATACCGGATTGAGCGATGCTCTGCTGCAAAAGTACATCACCGACAGCAAGCCTCTGTGGGAGGAAAGCCCCACGCCCTTGGCGGTT
This sequence comes from Faecousia sp., assembly GCA_051867135.1. Classification (GTDB taxonomy): domain Bacteria; phylum Bacillota; class Clostridia; order Oscillospirales; family Oscillospiraceae; genus Faecousia. The sequence goes on from JBJDYH010000220.1 coordinate 9,485, forward strand.
ACCCCTGTGGGCAGCATCATCGGCACCCATGCCGGCCCCGGCGCTATTGCCGCAGCCTTCTTCAAAAAGTAAAGGAAGCTCTGAATAAATCGGCAAGAGCTGGGGGCAGAAGATTTTGGCTCAGCCGAAAGCTTTGAAAATGGCGGAATACTTTGTGTATTTCCCATTTTCAAAGCTGAACGGATGGGACAAAAGATTCGCCCTCCAGCCGCAGGCGATTTATTCAGAGTTTCCTTAGGTTTCCCTCTTGTTTTTTCCGACAGTTAGGGTTATAATACGGAAAGAAATAAACAGGAGGTCATATTATGGCTGTTAAAATTGAAAAAGAAACCATCATCGGGGATATTCTGGATGTTGCACCCCAGTCCGCTCCCCTGTTCTTTGCCATCGGTATGCATTGCCTTGGCTGCCCCTCTTCCCGTGGCGAGACCGTAGAAGAAGCCTGCATGGTGCACGGCATTGATTGCGACGCTTTCCTTGCCCAGCTCAACCACTTCCTGGAGGCTTACGAAGCCGACCAGCAGGCCAAAGCCGAAAACTAAACACCCGGCTGTGCCATCCCGATTGCCGGGATGGCACTTCTTTTTTGGAGGGATTTCCCTATGCAAATTCCCATTTCTGCCCGGCTTTTGGTCTGCGCCGATTTTGTTTCCCCTGGAGACAGGGTAGCGGACATCGGCTGCGACCACGGCTACCTGGGCATTTACCTGCTGAAGCAGGGTATTGCCAGCGCCGTGATTGCTTCGGATTTGCGCCCCGGGCCTCTGGAAAGCGCCGTTCGCAATGCCGCAAAGTACGGCGTTGGGGATAAAATCCGCTTTTACCTCTCCGACGGCGCGGCAAGCATTCCCAGAGATTTTGACTGCATGGTATGCGCCGGTATGGGCGCGGATACCATCATCTCTATTTTGACCCATGCGCCTTGGCTGAAAAGCGCGCAATACCGCCTGATTTTACAATGCCAATCCAAAACGCCGGTGCTTCGCCGGTTTTTGTCAGAAAGCGGCTGGCGCATTGCAAGGGAGCGGGTATCCAAGGACGGCAGATTTTTATACACCGTTATGGAGGTTCGCTGGGAGCCGGAGGCCCCCAAGCTCCAAGTACACGAATGGTACTTCCCCCCTGCCTTGCTGGAAAAGCCCTCGGAGGAGGTACGGGAATACTACCGCTACACAGTTCGTGGGCTGGAAATCGCCATAGGCGGACAGGGCGAGGGGGTAGACCCTATAAAGCCCATGGCTCTGGAGGGTTTGCGCAGGCTCACCCGGCAAGAAAGTTTTCTTAAGGAGGATGCAACATGACCACCGTTGGTGATATTTACGCTTATATGAATACCCTCGCCCCCCTGCACATGAAAATGGACTGGGACAATGTAGGTCTGCTCTGCGGCGACCCTGCCGACGAGGTAACCAAGGTGCTGATTGCCTTAGACCCCTTTGAGCATGTGTGCCGGGAGGCCGCACAGATAGGCGCTCAGCTTCTCATTACCCACCATCCCTTGATTTTCCATCCTGTGAAGGCTCTTGTGGAGGAACCGGGCACTAACCGCTGTGTGCGGCTGCTGTGCAAAAACGGCATTTCCGCCATCAGCGCCCATACCAATCTGGACAGAGCCCCCGGCGGCGTAAATGATGTGCTGGCGGAAGTTCTTGGTCTGCGCAATATTTCCGTAGTAAGCCCCGCCGGGGTGGACGAAAACGGAAAGGAATGGGGGCTTCTCCATCAGGGGCAGGTGCCGGAGCAGAGTCTGGAAAGCTTTTTGGCGAGGGTGAAAGACGCGCTGCATTGCGACCATATCCGTTATGTTTCCGGGGGCAAACCGGTGAAAAATGTATGTGTGGGCGGCGGTGGCTGCGCCGGAATGGTGCGTGAAGCCGTGGCCGCCGGGTGCGATACCTTTGTAGCCGGAGACGGCAAGTACAACGATTTCTGGGATGCCGTGGATTTGGGGCTGAACCTGATCGATGCGGGCCATTTCCATACGGAAAACCCGGTATGCTGCTATCTGGCAAGGAAAATCGGGGAGAAATTCCCGGAAATTCAGGTAGAAATTTCAAAAACTCACAACGATCCTATCAAAATCTATTGATTTTTGTGATGGGGTTGTGCTAAAATAAGCTGGATAATCACCTTTAGGAGGCAAACATATATGTCCGGACATTCCAAATGGCATAACATTCAAAAGACCAAGGGCGCACAGGACGCGAAGCGTGCCGCAGCCTTTACCAAAATCGCAAAAGAACTGATCGTAGCCGTAAAGGAAGGCGGCGGCATTACCGACCCCGCCAACAACTCCCGTCTGGCTACCATCATCACCAAGGCCAAGGCTGCCAATATGCCTAACGATAACATCAAGCGCTGCCTGGAAAAGGCTGCCGGCGGCGCAGGCGGCGACAACTACGAAACCATTACCTACGAAGGCTACGGCCCCGGCGGCGTTGCCGTCATCGTAGAGACCATGACCGACAACCGCAACCGTACCGCAGGCAATATGCGCCACCACTTTGACAAGTTCGGCGGCAATCTGGGTACCAACGGTTGCGTGAGCTGGAGCTTCGACAAGAAGGGCGTTCTGGTCATCGACAACTCCGAAGAGGAGCTGGATGAGGAAGAAGTTATGATGGATGCCATGGAAGCCGGCGCCGACGATTTCGAGGCTGAGGACGATGTATTTACCATCTATACCCTGCCCGATGACTTCAACAGCGTGGTTGCCAACCTGAGCAAGTACACCTTTGTATCCGCTCAGATTGAAATGGTTCCCCAGAACTACCAGCCCATCAGCCCTGAGCAGGCTGTTCAGATGGAAAAGCTCATCGACGCTATGGAAGATGACGACGATGTGCAGAATGTCTGGCACAACTGGGAAGAGTAATTTCCATAAGCAAAACCGAGAGGGGCTTCCCTCTCGGTTTTTTTCATAGGTTTCGTTTGGGGTTATTGGTCTGCATCAGCAGATAGTCGATGCTTACTCGGTAGAATTTCGCCAGCCTTACCAGCAGCTCATCCGTCCATTGCTGCACCCCGGTTTCCAGATAGCTGTATTTCCGCTGGGTAATGCCCAGGGCATCCGCAAGCTGCTGCTGGGTCAAGTCCCGGTCCTCCCGCAGCCCTCTTATCCGGTTTTCCATACAGCCACCCCTTCCTTTTTTCTACATCATACCCTAGATAGAATTTATCTATTGACTTTTAGATAAATTTTATCTATACTATTTATTGAAACAGGCTGGGGTGAAGGGATTCTAACCCCAACCCATCAAAGAAAAGGAGAAAGACCATGGCCAATAAAAAGTTGAAAAAATGTAAGTCTTGCGGCGCAGAGGTCGCCAAAAGCGCAAAGACCTGTCCCCAATGCGGCGCCAAGCTGAAAGGAAGCAAGTTGATTTTAATTGGAATTATCGTTTTGATAGTTCTCGCAGTTGTCATCGCTTCCTCCGTCGGCAGCGGCGACCCCAAAACGGCCGACACGAAAAACGAGTTCTCCGTGGGCGAAGCGGCAGAATTAAATGGAGTCAAGGTTACTCTTGTGGATGTGTCCGAAAGCGTCGGCTCCACGTATAATAAGCCCACAGAGAGCAATGTATTTGTTCTTTGCGAATTTGAAATTGCAAACAATTCCAACAAAGAAATCAATGTATCTTCTTTGATGAGCTTTGAAGCCTACTGTGACGATTATACCTGTACATTCAGCCTTTCCGCATTGATGGAAAAGGGCGACAAAAACCAGTTGGATGGCACAGTTGCGCCGGGTAAGAAATTCATCGGTGTGATTGGCTATGAGGTGCCCGCAGATTGGACAGAGCTGGAAGTAATCTTTACCCCTGATCTCACGAGCAGCAAAACCCTTACTTTTATTGTCTCCAATGAATAATCATGCACGGAGAGGGAAAAACACCCTCTCCGTGTTTTTTTTGCAGAAAAAGACTGACAAGCAGCGAAATCTGTGGTATACTGTAATAAAGACCAATATTGGGAAAGGCTGGGGTGAATATGAACTTTTTGGAAGAGAGAATTGCAAAAGACGGGGTAGTAAAGCCCGGAAATGTGCTGAAGGTGGATTCTTTCTTAAATCACCAGATGGACATTGCCCTGTTGGAGAGAATCGGGCAGGAGTTTTACCGCCGCTTCGCCGATAAGCCCATTACCAAGGTGCTTACCATTGAAACCTCCGGCATTGGTGTTGCCTATCCCGTGGCAAAAGCCTTTGGTGTGCCGCTGGTATTTGCCAAAAAGGCCAAGAGCGTAAATATCTCCGGGGATGTATATACCGCCGAGGTGGAGTCCTTTACCCAAGGCAAGGTCAACCGGGTGCTGGTATCCAAGGAGTATTTGGGCGAAAATGACCATGTGCTGATTATCGACGATTTTCTTGCCAACGGCAGCGCCCTGCAGGGGCTTATCTACATTGCCGAAGTCGCCGGGGCTACCGTGGAGGGCCTTGGCATTGCCATAGAAAAGGGCTTTCAGGAGGGCGGCTGGCGTATCCGCAATCTGGGCTACCGGTTGGAGTCTATCGCCATTGTGGATAGCATGGATGCCGATACCGGGGAAATTACCTTCCGGGAACAATAACTAAGAGCCGGCACATTCCGTGCCGGCTCTCAGACTGTCAAAAAAAGTGGTTGTAGGGGCCGATGCCCTCATCGGCCCTTTGTAAAATATTACGAATTCGCCCAAATATAACAATAAAATGGGAGTTTTTACTGCGGGGCGATGTAGGCATCGCCCCCTACAATCCCGAATTGTCAGGTTTATCGACACGCTGAGAGCCGGCACATTCCGTGCCGGCTCTGAATATTTTACCGCTCTTTGCCCAAAAAGAACAAGGCCAAAGTGCCGGGGCCGGAATGGGAGCCGATGACGGCGCCGATGTAGCCGATGATTACCTCCTGAACGCCCAGCTCCTGCTTTACCTTCTTTTCCAGATACAAGGCATCTTCCAAACAGTCTCCGTGGGAAATAAACACGGTATTGTTGTCAAAGCCCTGCCCAAGGTCTTTCATCTTTGCCACGAGGGCATCGATCGCCGCATGGCGGCCCCGAGCTTTCGCTACATTGACCAGATGCCCCTCATTGTCCATGTGCAGCACAGGCTTAATACCAAGCATAGTACCCACCAGCGCCGTGCCGGAGCCGATTCGTCCGCCCCGCTTGAGGTACATCAAGTCGTCCACGGTAAACCAATGGCAAAGATGGAGCCGGTTTTCCTCTACCCACCGGGCAACCTTCTCCAAGGACATACCCGCTGCCCGCTTTTTACAGGCGTACCACACCAGCAAACCCTGACCCAGAGACGCGCTGAGGGTATCCACCACCCGAACGGTTCTGCCGGGGTACTCCTCCGCCATCTCCTCGGCGGCAATCAGCGCAGACTGATATGTAGTTGAAAGGCCCGAGGAAAAGACCAGCACCAGCAAATCCTCTCCGGCTTTCAGCACAGGCTCCATAGCCTCCCGCCAACGCTGGGGGTTGACGGCGGCGGTAGTCGCCGTCTCGCCGCTGCGCAGGCCGTCATATACCTCTTTCAGAAATTCGTCAGAAACGCAGTCGTAGGTCTGCCCCTGATACAGCAGGCTCATAGGAACCGCCTCCAAATCAAGCTCGGCAAGCATCTGCCGGGAAAGGTCTGAGCAGGTATCGGTTAATATACGGTAAGACATGAGTTTCACCCCTAAAAATTAATATGCTTCTCGACTTTTCTCAGCAAAGCGATAAATTGGAATTTACCGGGGTGTGAATTGGGTGAATGTAGGGGGCGATGCCCACATCGCCCCGCAGAAAGCACGACGATGCGTCTACGGAACTGCGGCGAATCCGTAACACCCCAACGGGCCGATGTGGGCATCGGCCCCTACGGCCACCCATTTGGCGCAGCGTTAAATTCCAATTTATCGGGTAGCTGATTCAAGCCGATATGCATTTCAATAAATGCCGGACGACGGCTGCCATTCATAAGAATTCTTTCCGCGTCTACTGCCATATTATAGAGCAATCAGGGAAAAATGTCACCCGTTTTTTTGGAGAAGATGGCTTTGAAAGGGGCTCCGGTAGTAGAATTTCCCACTCTACCCTAAGTAGAATGGGGAACGAAAGGCAAAAAGAGCGATGCGGAGGCATCGCTCTTTCGGTTTACCGGAACTCCACGCCGCCTTGGGGCCGGATGAAAAGCACATGGCAAGCGCCCTTACCCAGCGCCGCCTCCATACCCGCGCAAAAGCTATCCAGCATATCCAATGGAACAAAGGCTTGCACCGTACCGGCGAAGCCGCCGCCGTGAACCCGGTAGGCTCCCCTGCCCTGCAAATAATGGCTGCAAAGGGCGAGGGCAACCGCCATCTCCTGATGGGCTTTCGCACCGGCGGGAATCACATTCTGCAAATACATCCAAGAGCTTTCTCCGCTTTCCTTGACAAGGGCGAGGAAGGCCTCAAAATCTCCTCTTTCCAGAGCGGCAACCTCTTCCTCCACCCGGGCGTTCTCCCGGAACTCATGGATTGCCCGAAGTACGGCCCGGTCGCCGCAGCGGCGGCGAAGCTCGGGCAGGGCTTGGTAAAACTCCGAGGGGGAAAGCTGGGTAGTAACCTCCTTGCCCATAGCGGCACAAATCTCCCCAAGCTCCTGGGGGATGGCGGCATATTCGTCGGTCAGGTCGGCATGGTCTGCTCCGCTGTCCAGAATACAAAGGGCATGACCGCAGGCGGAAAAGTCAAAAGCTACCTGACGGACTTTGGGATTTTCTTTGTCAAAAAAGTCGATGGTGACAAGGCCGCCTACCGCGGAAGCCATCTGATCCATCAAGCCGCAGGGCTTGCCGAAAAACACATTTTCCGCATACTGGCCGATGGCTGCCACCCGGGGGGCATCGGCCTTATTTTCGTAGAAAAGGGCGTTGATGACGGTACCTATCAGCACTTCAAAGGCCGCCGAGGAGCTAAGCCCGGAGCCGGGGAGCACCGTAGAGGTGCAGTAGGCATCGAAGCCGCCCACCTTACACCCAAGCCGGGCAAAGCCCGCCGCGACACCCCGAATCAACGCCTGCGTTGTCCCCGCTTCCCCGGCTGCCGGGGTCAGGTTTTCCAAAGAAACGCTGCACATGGGGTAGCCTTGGGAAAGAACCCGGATGGTATTGCTCCCATTGGGGCGAACCGCCGCCAAGGTATCCAAATTCACAGCGGCAGCCAGAACCTTGCCCCGCTGATGGTCAGTATGATTGCCGCCCAGCTCGCTTCGGCCGGGGGCGGAGAAATAGCGCTCCGGCGCTGCTCCAAAGGCGGCAGCAAATCCGGCATTCAGGGCTGTTTTTTCTTCGGTAGTCATTTTCCAAGCAGCATACATAGCCTTATCCTCCCAATAATCCCGGTTTTTTTCGGTTAATCCAAAGTAATGATTCCGTCAGCGTTCTGGCGGAGGGTTGTGCTGTAGAAGCTCTCCATGGCCTTTTCCAAGGCGATATAGTCGGCTACCGCGGCGGTTTCATAGCAAGAGTGCATGGCAAGCTGGGGCAGGCCGATGTCCACGCTGAGCACACTTACCTGACTCAGGGAGATATTTCCCAAGGTAGAGCCGCCGGGGATATCCGCCCGGTTGCAATAGGTCTGCACCGGGACATCCGCCTTTTCGCAGATCTTACGCATAATGGCGGCAGAGATGCCGCTGCTGGTATATTTCTGGTTGGCGTTGAACTTGATGACCATACCGCCGCCCAGCACCGGGGCATTGGCGCTATCCGCCAGCTCAGGATGGTTGGGATGGATGGCATGGGCATTGTCCGCCGACACCAGGAAGGAATGGCTGAGCATAACGCTCTTATCCAGCGCAAGGGCGGCGCAAATGCGGCAAAGCGTTGCTTCCAGCAAATCGGAAGCCGCGCCCTGCAAAGACCCGGAGCCAACCTCCTCGCTGTCAAATACGGAAAGCACCGGGATATTGCCGCTTTCTTTGGCGTTCAGGAAGCCTTGGGTGCAGCCAAAGGCGCACTGCAAATCGTCCAGCGCGGGAGCGGAGATAAATTCCTCATCCATGCCCCATACCCGTGCCTTTTCCCGGACATAGAGCGTAAGGTCATGGCCTAAGATTTCGCCCCCGGCTAACTTCTCCACGGTCTGCCAGAATTTTTTGCCGGACTTCTGAGTGCCAAGCACCGGCAGCACATCCGTCGCCGGGTTCCACTTATAGCCCTCGTTGGCCTGACGGTTCATGTGGATCGCCACATTGGGAATCAGCGCCAAATCCCGGTCGATATCCACAAGGCGGCTTTCTACCCCATTTTCCGTGCGCACCACCACCCGTCCGGCAACGGACAGGGGGCGATCCAGCCAAGGGGCAATTAACATTCCGCCGTAACGCTCCACGGCAAGGCGGGTATAGGCTCCTGCCAGCTCGCCGTTTTCTTTGACTTTGAAGGTAGGCCGGTCGCTATGGCTGGCAGTCATGGCAAAGCCCAAGGCTTCCCCTTGCGGCACACGGAAAGCGATCAAAGCGCTTCCGCCACGGGTCAGGTAATACTTTCCGCCCTTTTGAAGCTGCCACGCTTCCCCTTCGGAAAGGCGGGCGTAGCCGGCTTCCTCCAACTGCTTCACAAGACCCGCCACAGCATGGAAAACGCTGTGGGCGCTGTCCAAATAAGCTTGTAATTTCTCAATGCGGTTATCCATTGCTTTCCTCCACCAAGCTGCAGAACAAATCAATCTGCCGGGCAATGGTATCCAGAGCGCCACGCCAGAAGTCCTTATCCGTCAGGTCAATGCCGGCAACGGCTGCGGTATCCTCGGCGGTAGCAATGGGGGTAGTATACAGCAAGCGCTTATACTTAGGCACAAAGGCCGTGCCCTCTTTTTCGTACTGGGCGTACAGGCCCCGGGCAAACAGGCCGCCAAAAGCATAGGGGAAATTGTAGAAGGTTGCGCCGTAATAATGGCTCTTGCAGGCCCACATATAGGGGTGCATGGCGCTGCCGTCCAAGCCGTCGCCGTAGCTTTCCTTCTGAGCCTTCGTCATCAGGCCGCAAAGAGTCTCGGCATCCATAAACTCCTGCTCCCGCTTATCAAATACAGCCGTTTCAAAGCGATAGCGGGAGTAAATATCGCAGATAATCTGGGTAGCATCCTGAAGCTGAGACTCAATCAGGTTCAGAAGCTCCTGCTTGTCCGCGGCCTTGTTGATAGCCGCTGCCATAACCACGCACTCATTGAAGGTAGAAGCGGTTTCCGCTACGGGCATGGAGTATTCATGGTTTAATATGCGGTGGTCACGGATGCACTGGTTGTGGAAAGCGTGACCCAGCTCATGCGCCAAAGTAACCACATCGCTGAAGGAGCCTTGGAAATTGGTAAGGATGCGGCTTTCCCCCAAGCACTCCACCCCGGCGCAGAAAGCGCCGCCGGCCTTGCCGTCTCTGGGGTAGAAATCGATCCAAGCGTTGTCAAAAGCGGTGGCTACCATCTCGGAAAGCTCGCTGTCAAAGCCCGCAAAGAGGTCTACCAAATACTCTCTGGCGGCTTCCGCGGTAAACTTGGTAGAGCTTTTGCCCATGGGTGCAAACAAATCGTACCAAGGAAGGCCGTTTTCGTGACCCAGCGCCTTGGCCTTGGCCTTCAGGTACTGCCAGAACTTAGGCAGATACTCGTCCATAGCCTCCAGCATGGCATCCAAAGTCTCCCGCTTCATGTGCGCGCCCTTCAAAGTACGCTCCAAGGGGGATGCGTAGCCACGGAGCTGGCAATCGCTGATGGTTTCCAGCTTGATGGAGTTCAGGGCGAAGGCAATGGGGTCAGCAATGCGCTCGTAGCAGGCAAGCTCCGCTTCGTAGGCGCTCTTGCGCACCTGGGGGTCTGCTTCATAGGCCAGATTGCGGATAGTGCTCAGGTTGGTAATTTCCCCATTGTAGCTTACCGGCACGGTACTGGTAAGATACTGCTGCATATCTCCCCAAGCGCTGCCGCCGGAGAGGGACATTTTCGCCATAATCTCCTCGCCCATACCGCTCAGCAGATACCGGCTGGAATCGGCAATGTTTTCAAAGAAGAATGCATAGTCGCTGAGGAAGGCGTTGCCCTTTACCAGCTCCATCAGATTGTCAAGACCGGCTGCCCAAGCTTGAAACGCGGCCTGAGAGGCGGCGCAGCCGCTGATTGCGCCCATGATACGGCCCATCTGGGAGCCTGCCTGCGCATCTCTGGTATTGGCGGCCTGGCAAAGGCTGGCATAGCCTCCCAGCTTTCCCGCAAGGGCCATTAGATCCTCTTCCAGAGCGACACCGCGGCAGAGAGCGTCCCCGGCATCCAGAGTATCCAGCTCCTTTACAAAATCGGCATAGGCAGCGACTTTCCGCTCCAGCGCGGCAAAATCGGTAAGATAGGCGCTGTCGTCAAAGCCTTTGTAAATGGGTTCCAGATTCCATACTTCATTCATATTTCCTGTTTCCTTTCTGTGTGGTTATTCTATTTTACTACAAGGCTTCCCCTGCGTCAACCATCGAAAATGATTCGACTTATTTCGACATTTCTTTAATATATTCTTTTTATTTTTGGTATATTTCATAGAAATCAGTCGGTTTTTGGCGAGCGATTGTTGCCTTTTCCGCCTTGCGAAAATCAATACATTATGCTAAATTATATGTGTCGCACAAAGGGAAGCGTTCGAGGTGCGCTCCCGGGAAATTCCAAAGCCAAATTCACCCCACAAGGGTTTTCCCCCTGTGGGTTCCATAGAGTTTGTTCGCGGGCATTTCCATTCGCAGACGGGGAAACTTCAAATGTCAGGAGAGGAAAGGAATGGAAAAATTAACAACCGTTGTGGTTGCAGACGGGAACGAGGAATTCTGCGCCACACTTACAGAAACCCTGCGCAAAGCAGGTGGATATCAGATTTTGGGGACAGCCTATGACGGGGAGCAGGCCATCCGCATGGTTACGGAGTGTACACCCGATATTCTGGTGCTGGATTTGATGCTGTCCAAGCGGGATGGCATTAGCGTACTGCGGGCCATTTCCGGCTTGGAACGCAAGCCCATTACGCTGGCTACCTCCGGCTTTATTACGGACTATGTCGCCTCCACCGCCGCATCGCTGGGGGTTCAGTATCTGATGCTCAAGCCCTGTGATATGGAAACTGTGGCCCAGAGATTGGATGAAATGCGCGGCAGCGATAACCTGCGCAAGGGTAACGACCGCCGCCCGGATAAGGCCAGCATTGAAACCATGGTTACCTCCATCATTCACGAGATTGGCGTACCCGCCCATATTAAGGGCTACCAGTATCTGCGGGAAGCCATTATCATTGCCGTGAACGATATGGATGTGATCAACGCCATTACCAAGGTGCTTTATCCTCAGGTGGCGAAGACCTTCCAGACGACCCCCAGCCGGGTGGAGCGAGCCATCCGTCACGCCATCGAAGTGGCTTGGGATCGGGGCGACTTGGATACCCTCCAGCGCTTCTTTGGCTACACCGTATCCAACACCAAGGGAAAGCCCACCAACTCGGAGTTTATCGCCCTGATTGCGGACAAATTGCAGCTTCAGCTCAAGTCAAGCAAGGTTTCTAACTACTAAGCAGCCCTCTTGGAGCAAAAATCCACCCTGTAGGAAACAGGGTGGATTTTTTTAGTGTCAGTTTTTCAAGCTTTGCAGGGGCGCGGGGATGCGGCCGCCTCGGGCAACAAACTCGGCAGCGGACTGCTCATGCACCGGCATCACCGGAGCGCTGCCCAAAAGGCCGCCCATTTCCACCCGGTCGCCCACATCCTTGCCGGGGGCAGGGATGATGCGCACAGCGGTAGTTTTGGAGTTGACCATGCCGATGGCAGCTTCGTCGGCGATAATGGCGGAGATGGTTTCGGCGGAGGTTGTTCCGGGCACGGCAATCATGTCCAGACCCACGGAGCATACGCAGGTCATAGCTTCCAGCTTGGAAAGGGTTAGCACGCCGCTTTCCGCAGCGGCAATCATGCCCTCATCTTCCGAAACCGGGATAAACGCGCCGGACAGGCCGCCCACATGGTTACTTGCCATCACGCCGCCCTTTTTCACCGCATCGTTCAGCAGCGCCAAAGCTGCGGTAGTACCATGGGTGCCGCAGACCTCCAAGCCCATTTCTTCCAGAATGCGGGCCACGCTGTCCCCCACGGCAGGGGTGGGCGCAAGGCTCAAATCTACAATGCCAAAGGGTACGCCCAGACGGCGGGAGGCTTCCACGCCTACGATCTGGCCCATGCGGGTAATCTGGAAGGCGGTGCGCTTTATGGTTTCCGCCACCGTATCAAAGGGCTGACCCTTGACGCTTTGCAGCGCGTGGTACACAACGCCCGGGCCGGAAACACCCACATTGAGGACACATTCGGCTTCCCCAACGCCGTGGAACGCGCCGGCCATAAAGGGGTTATCCTCTACCGCATTGGCAAACACCACCAGCTTGGCACAGCCCAAGCCGTCATCGCCCGCAGTCAGCTCGGCGGTGCGTTTTACAATGCGGCCCATTTCCGCCACGGCATCCATATTGATGCCCGCCTTGGTAGAGCCTACATTGACGCTGGAGCAGACACGCTCGGTTTTCGCCAGAGCTTCGGGGATGGAGCGCATCAGCTTCCAGTCGGAAACGGTACAGCCCTTCTGCACCAAAGCGGAAAAGCCGCCGATAAAGTTGACCCCCACAGCCTTGGCCGCTTCGTCCAAAGCGATGGCCAGAGGCACATAGCTGTCCGTTTGGCAGGCAGCGCCCACCAGAGAAATGGGGGTAACGGAAATCCGCTTGTTCACAATGGGAATGCCAAATTCCCGCTCAATCTCCTGACCCACCTGCACCAGATTTTTCGCCTGCCGGGTGATTTTGTCGTAAATCTTTTGGGCGCAAACCTGAACATCCGTATCCATGCAGTCCAGCAGGCTGATGCCCATGGTAATGGTTCGGATATCCAGATGGCGCTTATCGATCATATCCAGAGTATGTAAAATGTCTTTGGTATTGATCATAGCTTATACCCTGTGCATGGCATCGAAGATGTCCTCCCGCTGCAAGCGGATGGACAGACCCATTTCGGTGCCCTTGTCTTCCATAGCTTGGCAAAGCTGGGCCAAAGGCAGCGTGGCGGCGGACACATCCACCACCATCATCATGGTAAAGTAGCCCTGCATAACCGTCTGGCTGATATCCAGAACATTCACATTGTTTTCCGCCAGCGCGGCGCATACCTGAGCGATAATGCCCACCCGGTCTTTGCCTACAACCGTAACAACAGCTTTCATCGTTTACACCTCATAATCCGCGGCAACCCGCTTGTCAAGCAAATGGAAGAAATGCTTCTTGGCTTCCAAATGGGCAGGATGCACAGCGTAGTTTTTCAGGTCTTCCCGGGTTTCAAACTCGGAATACAGGGCATAATCCATACCACCTTGGAAGCAGGGACGGATTTCCATGTGCTTCAGGCCGGGAATCACACCCACCAGCGGCTCTAAGACGGAAGCTACGGTTTTTACCGTTTCTTCCTTATTCACACCCTCTTGGAAGGTATATACCACAATATGCTTAACCATACTTCTCTCCTTAAAAAATACCGGGGCCGGTAATCCGGTCCCGGTATGATTTGCATGAATTACTCAGCGGCTTCCTCTTCGGCATTCTCGGAAGCTTCGCCCTCCAGCAGAGCACGGATGGACAGGGAGATACGCTTGTTCTCGGCATCGATCTGGGTGATCTTCACCTGAACCTCCTGACCCTCGGACAGAACATCCTCGGGCTTGCCGATGCGCTTGTTGGCAATCTGGCTGATGTGAATCAGGCCGTCAACACCGGGCAGGATCTCAGCGAAGGCACCAAAGGTCATCAGCTTGACAACCTTAGCGGTAACTACATCGCCCTCGTTGTAGTTCATCATGAACTGGTTCCAGGGGTTCATCTCAGCGGTCTTGTAGCCCAGAGAAATCTTGTGCTTGGCAGCGTCGAAGGAGATGACATAAACATCGATCTCGTCGCCAACCTTTACAACATCGCCGGGAGTCTTGATGCGGTTCCAGCTCAGCTCGGAAACATGAACCATGCCGTCAACACCGCCGATGTCTACGAATGCACCGTAGCTGGTCAGGCTCTTGACAACGCCGTGGTACTTAGCGCCCACTTCGATCTCGCTCCAAATCTTCTCCTGAGCGGCCTTGCGCTCCTCGGAAGCGACGGCACGGATGGAGCCGATAACACGGCGGCGGGCACGGTTGACCTCGGTAATCTTCATCTTGACCGTCTGACCGACCATACCGGTCATGTCGCCGCCCTTGGCAACGCCGGACTGGGAAGCGGGGATGAACACACGGATGCCCTTATGGGTAGCAACCAAGCCGCCCTTGTTCTCCTCGGTAATGGTGCCCTCAATGGTGGTCTTCTCTTCGGCGTAAGTAGCCATGTCATCCCAAATCTTCAGGCCGTCCAGCTTCTTCTTGGAGAGCTGGCAAACACCGTCCTGATCGTTGACGCGGACAACAAACACTTCGATTTCGTCGCCTACCTTGAGAATGTCCTCAGCCTTCACAGAAGGATCGGCGCTGACTTCGTTGTAGGGAATGTAACCGGCGTGCTTGGTGCCCAGATCGATCTGGACTTCATTGGCATTGATGGCGGTAACGATACCAGTAACCTTATCTCCTGTATTTAAAGTCTTGATGGACTGCTCGAGAAGTTCGGCAAAGTTCTCCTCCTGCATAGCATCAGCATTTACAATTTCGCTCATAGTCTTATTGACCTCCTTTATAATCCACGCCGGAGTCGAAGCACCGGCTGTGATTCCAACGCAAGAAACATTGCGGAAAAACTGAGGCTCCAGCTCGCCGGCGTTGTCCACCAGCGCTACCTTCCCGCAATGCTCACGGCAGATCATAGCAAGGCGTTTGGTATTGGAGCTGCTTGCGTCTCCAATTACCACCATAGCCTGACAGCGAGCGGCCAAATCCGCCGCTTCCGTCTGCCGAAATTCAGTAGCTTTGCATATTGTATCAAAAATTTTCAGATTAGTAAACTGTTTTTTTGCAATTTCTTTGGAATTTTTCCATAAAAGTTCCGTAGAAGTGGTCTGGCAGACCATGGTAATGGGAAAATCCGGGGGAATTTCCCCACTATTTGCAAAAGCTTCCAATTCTTGGGGGCTTTCAAACACACGGCAGTTTTCGCACCATCCGGCAATCCCCTCCACTTCGGGATGGGAGCGGGTACCCATAATGATGCTCAGCCGCCCTTCCGCCTCGGCTGTACTGACAATGCCGTGGATGCGCTTCACAAAAGGGCAGGTAGCATCCACCACCTTGGCGGCTTTGTTTGTTACCTGCTCATAAACCTCCCGGCTGACACCGTGGGAGCGGATAATGACCGTAGTATCCGCGCCAATTTCCTCCGGGCTGTTGATGACCCCTACCCCAAGCTCCTGAAAGCGGGCAACCTGATGGCGGTTATGGATAATTGGGCCAAGGGTAACCACTTTTCCGCCCTTTTGCGCCTCTTTTTCCACCAGCTCTACCGCCCGGTTCACTCCGAAACAAAAACCGGCGCTTTTGGCGGTAATGACGCTCATACCGGAATTTTCTCCCCGGCAATGGCCTTAATGGCGGCAACGACCCCGTCAATATCCAAATCGCTGGTATCCACCTTGACGGCATCCTTTGCCTGCTTCAGGGGGGCTATCTCCCGGTGGGTATCCTGATAATCCCGCTGCTGGATGTCCTTGAGCACCTGCTCATAGGAAGCCTTGCTGCCCGCCGCCTGCATTTCCGCCAAGCGGCGCTTTGCCCGAACCTCGGGAGAAGCGGTAAGGAAAATCTTAACGGTGGCCTTGGGAAGCACTACCGTACCGATGTCCCGTCCGTCCATAATCACATCGTACTTTTTGGCAACGGAGCGCTGCATATCCAGCAGCATATCCCGCACAACGGCGTGGGCCGCTACCAGACTGGCCTTCTGGGAAATGGCCTGAGAGCGGATATCCTCGGTAACATCCATACCGTTCATAATCATGTGCTGTGCGCCCTGCTCATCGTATTCAATGCCCACAGTCAGCTCATCGATATAGCGGGTGACACCGTCCACATCCTTGGGGCTGATGCCCAGAAGATCCAAAAAGTAGGCAACCGTGCGGTAAATCGCGCCGGTATCCACATAGCGGAAGCCCAGCTCCTGAGCAAGGCGGCGGGCGATGGTGCTTTTTCCCGCACCGGCGGGGCCATCAATGGCAATGGAATAATGTTTCGCCATAATTTATACCTTCTTTCTAATCTGCTCCAAAGCGGCGGCTTCCATTGCCACCACTTCCTCGGCAGTCATATTCAGCTTTTTGCCCACTTCCGGAGCGCTCATGGGCAGACCGCCCTCCAAACCGAACCGCAGGGAGACGACCTTGGTCTGAATTTCGTTAAGTCCTTCCAGCATTTCCTCCACTCTGGCTCTGCTCTGGTAATAGGCGGTATTTTCTACGGACTGGTCATCTTCCTGCTCCTCTTCCTTCGGGACAGAAGCTTGCTTTGCCTTGGCAAGCAATGCTGCGGACTGCACCAAGCTTTCCACCTGATAGGCTTCTTCCCCGGGGATATTCAGCTCGTGGGCAATCTCCTCCAATGAGGGGTTGCGGCCCAGCTTTGTAAGCAGGGCTTTGTCCGCGGCGCGGTAATTGTCACAAAGGGCCCGCATTTTCTGGCCCACACCGTTTTGCCTTGCCTGCAGAATAATGGCTTTCGCCATAGCAAAGGCAATGCAGCCATCGGCATAGCTTTCAAAGCTGCCGCCCTCATAGGAAAGAATGGCCTGCCACAGGCCCATAGAGCCTTCCTGAATCAGGTCAATCAGCAGCACCCGGTTGCCCGCCTGCTCCTTGGCCTGAGCAACTACCCGGCTCAGGCAGAGGTTCGTAAGCATTTGCTGCACGGCTTCTCGGCGGCTCTCGGAAATATTCTCCAGCAGTTCGGCAGACAGTAGCTCTACATCAGCGCAGGCGGGAGTGGCAGCCAGCTCCTCCAGATAGAGCCGCAGAGGGTCATTTTCTTCCAAATCCGTAAGAAGATTTCCGCTCTGGCAGATTTTCTTTTCCCAAGCAAGGCGGTTTCCCAATTCTCCGGCAGCTTCCTGGGTCGGCAGATCGCTGATATCCAGACAGATTTTCTTTTCCTCCAGGCAGTCGAAAGCCTCCTCAACGCCGTCCTCGTCCTCCCCTTCCAGCAGGGTCAGCAGGCGCAGGGCGCTGAGCCGCTCTCCCTGTTTCAGGCGGCGGCTGAAAATCTGCCAAGGGCTTTCTTCAAAGGTAAACTCCAAACTCATTCCAAAAAATCCTCCAATCCCAAGGCGTTCCCCAGCTTTTGCAGTCGGGCAATGCCCTGCTTCTCTAACTGGCGGCTGCGTTCCTTGGAAATGTTCAAAATGGCACCGATGCTCTCATGGGCATGGCAGATACCGTCCTCCATGCCAAAGCGCAGGCGAAGCACCTGCTGCTGACGCTGGGTCAGCTGAGAAAGCAGGGTATCCATGGTGTTTTTCAGCTCCCGGCGCACCAGCTCCTGCTGGGGCTGGGGGGCAAAAGTATCTTCCAAAAGCTCCCCCATGGTTTCATCCAGAGAACAGGTCTGGGGAGCAAGGCGCAAATACTGTTTCACTTTTTCTTCGCTGATTCCGGTATCCTTCGCCAGCTCCTCCGGGGAAGGCTGCCTGCCTAAGGCTGCTTCCAGCTCCCGGCGTGCTTTTTCCAGCTTGCCCAGGCGCTGCGAGGTATAGGCCGGGACACGAATGGCATCCCCATGGTCAGCAAGGCACTTGGTAATGCCCTGACGAATCCATTTGGTGGCGTATGTAGAAAAGCGGAAATTCAGGCTGTGGTCAAACTTTTTTGCCGCGGCCAGCAGGCCGATACTGCCCTCCTGAATCAAATCCAGCAGCGGCACGCCCCGCCCGGCGTATTCTCGGGCAATGCTCACCACAAGACGCAGGTTGGCGCTGACCATTTGGCGCACAGCCTCTTCATCCCCTTGGGCGCAGCGGCGCGCCATCTCCAGCTCCTCCTGAGGCGTCAATCTGGGAATATCATGAATCTCCTGCAGATACTGAGCCTCCTCCTGAGGGTTTGCAGATGCTGTATCTATCATCCCTTCATTCCCTTGCTTTCCTTCATCTTGTTCCGAAAGGCCATCAGGGCATCTTCGGAATCTACGGCAGACTTTTCATGCTCGTTGACAATGGTACGCACACAATCGGCAAATGCCTGCTCATCAATAGGCCCATCCTGACGCTGGCAAATGTATGCAATGTGGGATATTTCCTCCGGCTCCAAATCCTCCAGCACCCCGAGGCTCACTTCCAAGCCTTGGCTATGGCGCTCAAGCATCTGGCAAAACACCTTGCCCAGCAAAGCAGAGGAGAATTGCTCCGGTTTCAGCATCCCGATACGGTCCAGCAAAGCGCTTTCCCGCATGGCCATGGCAATCACCGTTTCCTCCGCCATGGCAGAGCGGATATTGTCATAACGGATGGTGCGGCTCTTGGGCTGGTGATTTTTAGCCGGGGCAAGGTCGATCCGCTCCTGCTGGCGGCGCTCCTTTGCCATACGGCGTTTGAATGCCTTATTGACTTCCAGCTTCATGGCATCCAAAGTGATTTTGGCATTTTCCGCGACACGCGCGCTGTACACCTCTCGCTGGACAGGACTACCCAGCGTAGAAATCAGCTCCGCGCACTCCTGAATGTACTTGACCCGGTCTTCATCCTGAGAAAGGTCATATTTTTTGCGGATAGATGCAAGCTGGTATTCTACCCGGTTAGAAGACTCCTCCAGCAGCACCTTAAACTTGTCCGCGCCGAATTTTTTCAAATATTCATCCGGGTCTTTGGCATCCCGCATTTTCAGCACCTTCACCTGCAAACCGGCCTTTTCCAGCATGGGGATCGCTCGCCGGGTGGCGTTCTGCCCGGCTTCGTCGCCGTCATAAATCAGCACGACTTGATCCGTATATTTGCTGAGAAGGGCTGCCTGGTCTTCGGTCAAGCTGGTGCCCAAGCTGGCCACCGCACAGTCAAAGCCGTACTGGTGCAGAGTAATGGCATCCATATAGCCCTCTACCAAAATAATGAAGCCCATCTTGGTCTTTTTTGCAAAGTTCAAAGCGAAAAGGTTTTTCCGCTTGTTGAATACCAAAGTATCCGTAGAGTTCAGGTATTTGGGGGTAGAATCGTCCATGACCCGGCCGCCGAAGCCGATGACATAGCCCCGTACATCGATGATGGGGAACATCAGGCGGTTACGGAAGCGGTCGTAAATGTGACCGTTTTTATCGGACACCAAATTGGCATCCCGCAGCTCCTGATCGGTATAGCCCTTTTGCCGCATGGCATCCATCAGGGCGTTCCAGCTATCGGGGGCAAAGCCAATGCCAAATTTGGTAAGCACCGACTTAGGCATCCCACGCTTTTGGGCATAGGCAAGGCCCTCTGCCCCGGCGGGGGTAAAAAGCTGGGCGTGAAAGAAGCGGGCCGCCTCTTTGTTCAGCGCCCAAAGCCGCTCCTGCTGGCGGTAGCGGGATTGGTACTTTTCGTCCTCGGGAACCTCCATACCCGCTCTTTTTGCCAAAGCACGGACAGCATCAGGGTAGCTCAGCCCCTCAATTTCCATCATAAAGTTTACCGCACCGCCGCCCTTGTGGCAGCCGAAGCAGTAGTAAATGCCCTTATCGGGGTTTACGGAGAAAGAGGGCGTTTTTTCCCCATGGAAGGGGCAAAGGCCGAACAGGTTTGCGCCGCTGCGCTTCAAGCTCACATACTGGCCTACCACATCCTCAATGGGATTGCGCTGCACCAGCTCATCCATAAATGCCGGGGGAAATGCCATAGCTGCCCCTCCTTTCTCCGTAATAAAATGCTGCTTTTACTTTGAAAAATGAAATAATGCTTATCCGCTTTTCTTGGCCATGCGATAAATTGGAATTTAGCGGGGTGTGAATTGGGTGAATGTAGGGGGCGATGCCCACATCGCCCCGCAGAAAGCACGACAATGCTTCTACGGAACTGCGGCAAATCCGTAACACCTCAACGGGCCGATGTGGGCATCGGCCCCTACGCGCGTTATTATGGTGCGGCGGTAAATTCCAATTTATCGTTTATTATATCACAAAACTAGCGTACTTGCCAACCTGCGGGAACGAAAATTTCTGTGAATTTGTCAACGGCGTAATTGTCGGTCATTCCGGCGATATAGTCGCATACGGTTCGCTCCAAGCCGTCAAAGCTCATTTGGGGCTGGAAGTCCTCCGGCAGGGCTGTGGGGTGGGTAAAGTAGTATTCATAGAGCCGCTTTAGCATATCCTTAGCCTTGCTCTCTTCCCCCTTGGCCACCGGATTGCGGTAGACATGGTCAAACATGAAGCTGCGAAGCTCTTTCAGAGCATTGTCCACCTGCGCAGAGAGCATAATCTCCCCTGCCTCCCGGGAGGTCAAAATAGCGTCGCACACCAGAGCGTTGATGCGCTCCCGGTGGGTATGCCCCAAAACCTCGGCAATGCTTCCGGGGATATCCTCCTGAGAAAGGATGCCTGCCCGGATGGCATCGTCAATATCGTGATTCACATAGGCAATCTGGTCGGCTCGGCGGACAATCTGCCCCTCCAGCGTCTCGGGAATACGCGCCCCGGTATGGCCCAGAATACCCATACGCACTTCATAGGTCAGGTTCAGACCCCTGCCGTCATTTTCCAAAATATCCACCACACGAAGGCTCTGCTCGTTGTGGCGGAAGGGCTTGCCGATGCACTCGGAAAGGGCACCCTCTCCGGCGTGACCAAAGGGGGTGTGCCCCAAATCGTGACCCATGGCAATGGCTTCCGTCAAATCCTCATTCAGCGCCAACGCCCGGGCAATGGTGCGGGCAATGCGGGCTACCTCGATGGTATGGGTCATGCGGGTGCGGTAATGGTCGCCCTCGGGCTGCAAAAACACCTGAGTTTTGTGCATCAGGCGGCGAAAGGCCTTGCTATGTACAATTCTGTCCGTATCCCGCTGGTAGCAGGTACGCACATCGTTTTCCTTGGGGGTTTCCGGCACAGGGCGGCCTTTGCTTTGGTCGGAAAACGCTGCCAGAGGATTCAGTTGGCGGTGTTCCAGATGCTCCAATTCTTCACGCACAGTCATATTCCTTACTCCTTTCCCACAGGAAATGCCCGGTATTCCTGCCCGGTTTCCATAGCTTCCACCGTTCCGGCGGTCATATCCGTAATCCGATCTAAAAACGGCTGGGTCTGCGCCTGGGGCAGGAGAATTTCCATCTCCACCTCTGCCCCAAACTGGGTATCCCGAAGCACACCGCCGAAAGCGGCAATTTCCAGCTTCATCCGTTCATACCACGGATAGGGGCAGGGCAGATACAGCACCGTCCATACCCGCTTCATGGATTTTCCCGCCGCGTCCACGGCAATTTTTGCCCCCTTGGTGTAGGCCCGCACAAGGCCGCCGGCACCCAAAAGCACGCCGCCAAAATAGCGGGTAACGACGCACACTACATTAAACAGCCCTTCCCGCTGGAGTACCTGCACCATGGGCATACCCGCAGTCCCCCCCGGCTCCCCATCGTCGGAAAAGCGCATAGCCCCGTCCTTGATGATATAGGCCCAGCAGTTGTGGGTGGCATCATAATGCTGCTTTTTCATGGCCTGAATTTTTTCCAGAGCCTCTTCTTCCGTTTCCACCGGCCAGACACGGCCGATGAAGCGGGATTTTTTCTCGATAAACTCGTCCTCACCGAAAGCGGTGGGAACCAGATACTCGTCCAAGCTTACCACTCCTTGGTGATATAGTCACGGAGCCTTCCGTAGAGAATGGGGTCTAAAATCACTTCCGCCTCAATTCCCTCCCCGGTGTATTCCAGAGAAATCACCTTGGCGCTGTCGTGGAGGGTTTGCACCATGCCGCCCATGGAATAGGGCAAGGTAACGGTTACATGATGGCGGCTATGACCCAGAGCGGTTTCAATGGCTTTCAGAAGCTCCTCCATACCCTCGCCACCCTTGGCGGAGATACGCACCACATCCTCCCCGATGGGGATATCGGTTGCGTCCACCAAATCCGCCTTGTTGTAAAGGCGCAGAACCTTCGTGCCGGGCTTGGCCAGCTTGGCAATCAGGCTTTCCACCACGGCGATATGATCCTCCCGGTCAGGGTCGGAGGAATCGATGACATGGAGCAAAAGGTCGGCATATTCCAGCTCTTCCAGCGTGGCCCGGAAGGCTTCTACCAGATGGTGGGGAAGCTTGGCGATAAAGCCAACGGTATCGGAAAGGACAACCTCCAGATTGTCCGATACCTTAAGCTGCCGGGAGGTGGTATCCAGCGTGTCAAACAGGCGGTTGTTGGCAGGGATGCCCGCCCCGGTAAGCTGATTGAGAAGCGTAGATTTGCCGGCGTTGGTATAGCCCACGATGGCAACCACAGGAACAGAATTTTTCATACGCCGCTCCCGCTGGACACCCCGCACCTGACGCACCTGCTCCAGCTCGTCCTGCAGCCGGGAAATCCGCTCACGAATGTGCCGGCGGTCGCTTTCCAGCTTGGTTTCGCCGGGGCCTCTCGTGCCGATGCCGCCGCCCTGCCGGGAAAGACTTGCGCCCATGCCGGAAAGCCGGGGCAGCAGATATTTATACTGGGCAAGCTCTACCTGCAGTCTGCCCTCTTTGGTCTTAGCCCGCTGGGCGAAAATGTCCAAAATCAGCGCGCTGCGATCCAGAACCGTAACGCCCATGATATCCTCCAGCGCACGGATGTTGCCGGGAGAAAGCTCGTTATCAAAAATCACCATGGTGGCGTTGGTGGCCTCCGCCAGCATTTTTACTTCCAGCGCCTTGCCCTCCCCGATAAAGCTATGGGGATCAGGGGCGTGGCGGTTTTGCAGAATTTTGCCGGTACAGAAGCCGCCGGCGGTTTCCAGAAGGGCATCCAGCTCCTCCAAGGTCTCCTCGGTAGCGGTCTGGGCTTGGGTAAAGCAATCGGCATTCAGGCCCACCAGCACCGCCCGTTCCGCCGTTTTATATTCAAAAACATCTTCCATAGACAATCCTCCTGCATTTGATGATAGTATATCATACATTCCGGGAAAAAAGCAGTACAATATTGTTTTTTTTCCCGATATTTTCCCTAAATAAAGCAAAAAAAGTCCGTACTGCGTAAAACAGTACGGACTTTTCTACTTACTTCAGACCAAATCTCTTGTTGAAACGGTCAACACGTCCACCGGTATCAACCAGCTTCTGCTTGCCGGTGTAGAAAGGGTGGCACTTGGAGCAGATTTCAACTCTGATGTCCTTCTTGGTGGAGCCGGTGGTAAAGGTATTGCCACAAGCGCAACGAATCGTAGTCTGTTCGTACTGGGGATGGATTCCTTCCTTCATGTTGTTCACCTCTTTCTTATCATGTAAAAGGGCATAGTAGCCCTATGCAATCTTCAATCGCCCGAACATTGTAACATATCGTTTCGTAGATTGCAAGTATTATTTTTAAGTTTTTTGAGATTTTTTGCGGGATAATCCCGGCTGTGCATATCGGTTTCATCATCTGCCCGATAAATCGGAAATTACCGCCGCACCAAATGTGTGACCGTAGGGGCCGATGCCCACATCGGCCCGTTGGGGTGTTACGGATTCGCCGCAGTTCCGTAGAAGCATCGTCTTGCTTTCTGCGGGGCGATGTGGGCATCGCCCCCTACATTTACCAGATTCACCCCCTTGGGTTCGCGGTGGGAGCAAGCCCCCGCCCTACGATAAGATTGCAATTTACCGACAAATTCCAATTTATCGCTTTGCTGAGGAAAGGCTATCGGCACAATCCCGATCAAAATGCCCAGTTGCCGTTTTGGAAAATGGCAACGGTAGAGCCGTCGGCACAGGCAGCTTCGATGTTCATAGAGTCGCAGCCGATCATAAAGTCCACATGGATCATGGAATCGTTAATGCCCAAATCTTGACATTCTTTCAATGTCTTGCTGTGGTGATCCCGGATGGTATCGGCAAAGCCCGCGCCCACAGCCAGATGGCAGGCGGCGTTTTCGTCAAACAGGGTTTCGTAGAAGAGAATGCCGCTTTCGCAAATGGGGCTTCGCTGGGGAACCAAAGCACACTCGCCCAGATAGGCTGCGCCCTCGTCCATGGAAATCATGGTTTTCAGCAGCTCTTCTCCCTTCTCGGCACCCACTTCTACGGCCTTACCGCCCTCAAAGCGCATCCAGAAATTTTCAATAAGCTGACCCTGATAGGACAGGGGCTTGGTAGCATATACAATGCCCTCGGCCTTGCCACGCATGGGAGAGATGAAGCACTCCTCGGTGGGGATATTGGGGTTAAAGAAGATGCCCTGACGGGAAATCTCGCCGCCGCCGCAGAAAATGGCTTCGGGAATCATGCCAACGGTCAAATCCGTGCCGTTGTCGGCGGTATAGTGGAGCGAGCGGATGTTCAGGCTGTTCAGGTGGTCGCAGCGGGCTTTCAGGTCGGCATTGTGCGCTTCCCACGCCTTTACAGGGTCATCATCCACCCGGCTGGTATAGAGAATCGCCTCCCACAGCTTTTCCATAGCTTTGCCCTTGGGCAGGTCGGGGAAAACCTTCTTGGCCCATGCCGCGCCGGGCACAGCGGCGATGCACCATTGCTGCTTGCCGTCCCGCTCGTCAATATAAGGCTTCAGGATGGGGTAGCTGAGCTGCCGGCCCTTGGCAACCTTATCCATGCGAACGCCCTTCAGACCGTCGGGGTCTTCGGATACCAGATGGATGCGGCAGGGCAGGGTTTCGCAAAAATGCTTCTGGCGCTCCTCCACCCACACGGGAACCTCGCCCAAGGTTTTTACGCTCTGGTAGCGGGCGTGGAGCTTGGTCAGCTTGTCATAGCCCCACTCCACAATCACCTTTTTGGCCTTTGCCTTATAGGCTTCCTCCACTACCATATAAACAAACTCAGGCTGGTCAAGTCCGGCATAAACCATGACCTCCTGACCCTTTTGTACATTCACGCCGCAGCGAACGATGAGCCTGGCGTACTCTCTCAGGACAGTTTTCTTCATGTTTGCTTCTCCTTTGCAAAAATTTTTGTTTATTTTACCACTTTTTTTGCCCCTCGTCAATCTTTCTTGCATTATTGCCGGGATTGGGATATAATAAGGGAAAATTTCTCCCCGGAGGTGGCCCAAATGCTGACCAGAGAAGAATTTCACAACCGAATCGCGGCGGGTTTGCGTCTTTTGGATGGCGCTACCGGCTCCAATCTGCGCCTGATGGGGATGCCCCGAGGGGCAAGCACGGAAAGCTGGGTGCTGGAACACCCCGATGTGCTGATTTCTCTGCAAAAGCGTTACGCCGAAGCGGGAAGCCAGATTATCTACGCCCCCACCTTTCAGGCTCAGCCCATCGCTTTGGAAAAGCTGGGCTTGGCAGACAAAACGGAAGAAATCAACGCAGAATTAGTTGCATTAAGCCGCCAGGCTGCCCCCGGCTGCCTGATTGCCGGAAACCTGACCACTCTGGCAACCTTTATGGATAGCTGGGACGAGGGGCAGTTTGATGTCCTTGTGGAAAACTATTCCCGGCAGATTCGGGGCTTGCTGGAGGGCGGTGCTGACCTTTTGGCCGCGGAAACGCTCATGTATCCCCAGGAAGCGGAGGCCATTCTCGCCGCCGCGGAGCTGGAAGGAGCAAGCTGCTGTATGTACACCTTTACCATGCAAAGTGACGGCAGTCTGTTTTCCGGCCGGGAGGTTGGGCCTATTTTGCGGGAGCTGGAGCAAAGCGGCGCGGTTGCCGTGGGCTTTAACTGCGTAGCCGCGGATATGATGACCCCCTACCTGGTAGCGAAGCTCCGCCGTTATGTGAAAGGCCCGCTGATTTGCAAGCCCAATGCGGGCAACCCCATCATTGGCGCTGACGGCATTGCCCGCTATGATATGACGGCGCAGGACTTTGCCGCCGTTATGCGTGAGTGCGTAACCATGGGCGCGACTCTGCTTGGCGGCTGCTGCGGCACAGACCCCACATACATTGCAGCAATAAAATAAAAAATCGCCCTTCGGGGCGTTTTTTTGTTGCGCGGAATGAAAGATTCTGTTATAATTACCTCGTTATGGAAAAAAGAAAACACTTTTATGTCAGTCGCAAAAATGTGCTGACTTGGCTGATGGCACTTTGCCTGACCGCCTCGGCAGTGGCCCGCATCGTTTTCGCCTGTATGAAAGGAACAGAGGAATCGGAGAATGTGTGGTCCTTGGTAGTTCTGCCGGTGGCAGCCACGCTGCTTTTTGTGCTTATCGCCCTGCTCAACGGCAAGGAGCGGTTTTATCAAACCGCGCTTCCTGTATGGATTCTTGCCATTTTCTACGCCATCCGTCCTCACACCTTTATTCAAGGCGGACTGATGCTGTCCATGTTTATCATTTCTCTGGCATTCTTCTGTCTGGTCTATACCAATGTAACCGACGGAAAATTCCCCCATGTATGGCTGCTGTTTCCCATGTGTCTGGTTCCTCTGGCCTTTATGGTTTACTATTATCAGGGGGCATCTCACGCGGCGCATCTCAGTCTGTTGCCTGACTTTTTAATCTTCCTTGGCATCGCCCTGCTGAGTCTGGGGATTCATATCCACCCCGACGGGGAATATCATCCCACTTGGGGTGACCGGGCTGACGGCCGCCGCATTCGCAGTCTGGCCCCTATGGACATGATCTCTCCCTACTTCATGCCCGACCGCAACGGCGCTATGAACTACTATGCCGACGCCATTGAGATTACCCCCATAGAGCGCTATATTCGCCAAAAGCGGAAAGAGGGTCTTACCAACTTCGGCATCACCCACGTGCTGCTGGCGGCTTATGTGCGTACTCTGTGCAAGTACCCGAAGCTGAACCGCTTTTTGGCCGGGCAAAAGCTCTACTCCCGGGGAGACGATGTTGTTTACTGCATGACGGTAAAGAAGGACATGAATTTGGAGTCCCCGGATACCGTTATCAAAGTACATCTGCGCAGAACAGATACCGCTGAGGATGTTTACCACAAGTTTAACGCCGCCATTGAAGAAGCCAGACAGGAGGAAGAATCTTCCAGCTTTGACTCCGTTGCCAACGGCTTTACCCTGATTCCCGGCGTGGTGCTGAAATTTACCGTGTGGCTTCTGAAGCTGTTGGATTACTTTGGCCTTGTGCCCATGTTCCTGCTGGAGGTCAGCCCTTTCCACGGCAGCCTGTACTTTACCTCTATGGGTTCTCTGGGCATCCCCCCGGTGTATCACCACCTGTACAACTTCGGCAACCTCCCTGTTTTCGGTGCCTTTGGCTGCAAGCGCAAGGCTATGGAGCTGCAGGAGGATGGCACGGTTGTCCAGCGTAAGTACGTCGATATGCAGTTTACTCTAGATGAGCGCATTATAGACGGCTACTATTACGCCACCTTCTTTAAGGCCTATAAGCGTCTGCTGCGTACCCCGGAAGTGCTGGACGAGGCTCCCACGGAAATCAATTCGGATATTGACTGATGAAACATACTTTGCTTTCCTCTTTGCCCCAGGATCATCCCTGGGGCAAACGCATATACTGCTATGATTGCCTCCCCTCTACCAACACCCTTGCCAAAGAACTGGCCGCGAAAGGTGCCCAGGAGGGCATGGTCATTATTGCCCGGGAGCAGACCGGTGGCCGGGGCCGTTTGGGGCGGAATTTTTCTTCCCCGGCAGGTCTTGGGCTTTATCTCTCCGTAATCCTGCGGCCGAACTGCAAGCCGGAGAAGCTGATGCACCTTACCTGCGCCGCCGGGGTTGCCAGCGCCGATGCCATAGAGAAAGCCATCGGCTTTCGCCCGGGCATCAAATGGGCCAACGATTTGGTATGGGGCAAGCAAAAACTGGGCGGCATTCTTACGGAGCTGGGCTTTGACACAGCAGGCAATGTTTGCTGGGCGGTGGTAGGCATCGGCATCAACTGCGCCCACACCCCCGAAGATTTCCCCGAAGATATCCGAAGCGTTGCCGCGTCATTGTCTATGGCATCCGGTAAGGCCATCGCCCCTATGGATTTGGCTGAGCGCCTGATTCCGGCGCTGGCCCAAATGGCAGAAAACCTTTTCGATGCCAAGGAAGTCATGGCCCGCTACCGCTGTGACTGCATTACCCTGGGGCAAAATGTTTGTGTGGTGCGTGGAGATACCCTGCGCTACGGAAAAGCCTTGGAAGTAGCGGACGACGGCGCTTTGACTGTAGAATTTTCCGACGGACACACAGAAACCGTAACCTGTGGAGAAGTCAGCGTCCGGGGAATGTACGGTTATGTATAAAATATGGTATAAAAATTTACAAATTATTCCCTTAACCGTCTTGCAATTCAAATTGAAATTGGTTATACTATTCTTGCATAATTTTTGAATGGAGGTTCGTTTGTTATGAAAACTTTCAACCTGATCGCCAAGATCCTTGCTGCTCTGGCTGCCGTTGCCGGCGTTGTCTATGTCATCGCTACCTATGGCGACAAGATT
Source organism: Faecousia sp. (assembly GCA_051867135.1). GTDB lineage: Bacteria > Bacillota > Clostridia > Oscillospirales > Oscillospiraceae > Faecousia. Next base: position 37,974 of record JBJDYH010000220.1, read on the forward strand.
GTCGCTTGGGCTAAGAGCGTTCTGCCTTCCGTTGAAAAGGTGGAAGACGAAGCCGAAGATGCCGTAGAAGAAGCCGCTGAAGAAGCTGCTGAGGCTGTGGAAGAAGCTGCCGAAGCTGTGGAAGAAGCTGCCGAGGAAGCCGTTGTTGCCGACGAGGCCGACTTTGAAGGCTAATTGACGAACATAAAAGAGGTGCGGTTCGTAAGAACTGCACCTTTTTTATTTGATATAACGCTGATCGCCTTTCCCGGCAATACGATAAATTGGAATTTATTGGGGTGTGGGTTGGGCAAATGTAGGGGGCGATGCCCACATCGCCCCGCAGAATGCAAAAGATGCTTCTACGGAACTGCGGCAAATCCGTAACGCCCCAACGGGCCGATGTGGGCATCGGCCCCTACGGTCACCCATTTGGTGCAGCGCTAAATTCCAATTTACCGTAGGAGCTGCATCCCATATCGTAGGGGCGAGCATTGCTCGTCCGTAACCTAAAATCCACA
>JBJDYH010000221.1:0-10745 GCA_051867135.1 Faecousia sp.
CGGGAAGACCGGCCTTCATGGGGAAGTCGGTTTTCGGGGTGATGATGGTGTTTTTATAATCCATTGGGATAAAACCTCCAAATAAAAAATCAAAATAAGAGTGCCTTTGCCTCCAATACAAGAGACAAAGGCACATAAATAACCTCTGCGGTACCACTCTTATTCCGGCGTTTGCCGGCACTTAAGCTGCGCTTTATCGGGCGCGCCCGGTATAGCCTACTGCGCCTAAGCGGTTCGGTATACGGCTCAGAGGGGATATATGACCGGCTGCTTTACTGCCTTGCACCAAACGGCAGCTCTCTGAAAAGCAAACTTTCGGGCATACCTGTCCTCTTCTATGCCTTGGGAATATCAATGATTGTGGGGATCGTAGTTGCGGCCAAACTGCAGGTTGGCAAATTTGCCGGTAGTGGTCTCGGAAACGGGATGCTTGGGCTCAGCCTTGGGAGCGGACTCCTCGGTAGTACCCACCAATGCCTCCAGATTCATGGAAATCTCGTTGGCGACTGCCTCGGTATTTACGGAAGCGCTGGTATCGGTACGCTCATAGTCAAAAGCGGGAGCGGCGGGCGCGGCAGAAGCAGGGCTTACGGGACGGTTGGCGCTCTTGATACGGTCAAGGGCCTGAACGCAGGCGCGGAGCTGCTCCTGAATCTCTTCAATCTTCGCGGCAGCGGCACGCTTTGCGTCCTCTACGCGCTGATTTTCCGCGGCAATGAGAACATCTGCATTCTTTGCGTTCTCAGCGGCAGCGGCATTGGCATCGCTGAGCATTTTGGTGCACTTGACTTCGGCTTCCTTGACCATCATATCGCAGGTCTTTTGAGCGTTGACAATGGCATCCTTCATGCTGGCTTCGTTCTTGCGGTACTCCTCCAGCTTGCCTACCAAAACCCGCATCTTGCTCTTGAGCAGGGCGTTTTCCTTGTACAATGTAACATAGTCTTCGGTAAGGGGCTCCAAAATCTCGTCTACAGACTGCTTGTCGTAGCCGCCGAACCGAACGACGGAGAAGGAGATCTGATCGATCTGTTGGGGTGTAAACATAATCAGTTTCCTTTCTGGAAAGTAGTTAATTAGATGTAGCTCTCTGCCTCAGCCTGGAAGGACTCCAGATCGCCAACGATATCCATGGAGTAGGGGCAGAACAGATAAGTAGACTGGGCAATCTTCTTTACCTTACCGTCCAGCGCGTAAATGCTGCCGGAAAGGAAGTCTACCACCCGACGGGTGAGGGCCTTGTCAATATTCTCCATGTTCAGGATAATGGCACGGCGGTTGCGAAGCTCATCGGTAGCCTTTGCGGCATCGTCGAAGGACTTGGCATGGAACAGGACGACCTCCTGCTTGTTGCCGCCCATATTTACCACACGGCCATTAAAGCCGCCGGCAGGAGCGGCAGAGCCCATAGGGGCGGAAGCTGCGGGAGCGGCAGCAGGGGCAGCGCCCATAGGCGCTACAGGAGCGGCCGCAGGAGCGGCTGCGGGAGCGCTATATTCCATTGCAGGCTCACTGGATGCAAAGGGGTTGCGGCGGCGGGCACGAGGAGCTTCCTCTGCTTCCTCCTCCTCGAAAACATCCAGATCATCGTCTTCGTAATCATCGTATTCATCATCGGCGTAGGGCTGGGCAAACTTTTTTACATTATCCCAAAAACTCATTGGTATTTCCTCCTATATGTTCACATCAAGCTTGATGCGCCTTGGTGTAGTCTCGCATTCCGAAAATGGCGGTGCCCACACGGATCATGGTACTGCCGTTTTGGATGGCAGATTCATAATCCCCGGACATTCCCATAGACAGAATATCGACATATACATTATCGTATTTTTTTGCCGTTATGTCAACAGCAATCCGACACATTTTTTGAAAAAATTTGTCGTTATCTCCCGAATTTTCGCAAATCGGGGGAATTGCCATGAGCCCGGCAACACGGATATTGGAAAAACCGGCAATTTCCGGCAAAAGCTCCCACAGCGCTTCTTCGCTCAAACCGCCTTTGCTTTCTTCCCCCGCGACATTGACTTCCAGCAGAACATTTTGCATAATGCCCTGACGCTGGGCTTCCTTGTCAATGGCGGCAGCCAGACGCAGAGAATCCACGCTCTGAATCAAATCCACCTTGCCAACCACCTGACGGACTTTATTGGTTTGCAGGTGACCGATGAAGTGGACAGGGGCACCCTCGTAGGCGTTTTCTCCCAGCTTTTGGGTTAGTTCCTGCACACGGTTTTCTCCGCAGCAATCTACGCCACCGGCGATGGCTTCCCGCACCGCATCCGCGCCGTTCATTTTGGTTGCGGCGCAGAGCCGGATTTCCTTGGGGTCACGGCCGCAAGCAATGGCGGCAGCATCCATTTTGGCTCGGATGGCGGCAATATTTTCAGCAATAGACATGGTTTGCCTTCTTTCTGTGATTCTGTATTATTTTATGAGTTTTTCGGCCTTCCTCAGCAAAGCGATAAATTGGAATTTGTCGGTGAATTGCAACCTTATTGTAGGGGCGGGTCTTGACCCGCCCGTTGCACCCGGTTTACTGCGGCAGTAGGTTTTAGGTTTCGGGCCGGTCAAGACCGGCCCCTACAGGGGGTGCGGCGCAAATTCCAATTTATCGAACCGATGGCATTTTCCTGCAAAACAAAAAGCGGTGGCAAATCTCCACCGCTCTTGTTGGCTCTTACAGGCTTTGGGCTGCTTTCAGAGGCTTCATGGGGGCAAGGGTCGAGATGGCGTGCTTGTAAATCATTTGCTGCTTGCCATCGGTTACCAGAACCACCACAAAGCTGTCAAAGCCGGTGATGGTCCCCCGGAGCTGGAAGCCGTTCATCAAAAACAGCGTTACGGGCACTTTATCCCGTTTCACCTCTTTTAGAATAGCATCCTGGAGGGTGATTGCATCAGACATAAGTATATACCTTCTTTCTGTTGGGATATACACATCCTAGCAAAATTCAGTTGTCACATTCCAGCGCAATCTGTCGAGCTGCTGCCAGGATTTCCTCGCTTCCGAAGCCGGGGCCCCGGCGCAGCCAATGGATTTTTTCGTTTCTGCGAAACCAGGTAAGCTGCCGCTTGGCATAGTGGCGGGAGCCTTGCTTTACCATTGCGGCGGCCTGCTCTATGGAGTAGGCCCCATCCATAGCGGCTAAAAACTCTTTGTAGCCAATGGCTTGCAGGGAGGTTGCTTTTCTGGGGATGCCCAGCGCCAGCAGGTTTTCAATTTCTGCCAGCAGGCCCTGTTCCAGCATGGTATCCACCCGGCGGTCAATGCGCTGATATAGTTCCTGCCGGTTTTTATCCTCCAGAGCCAGCCACAGAGGGTTGAATTTCGGCGGGAGGGACTGGGTGCGAATATTGTGGGCGGTGATAGTTTCTCCGGTTTCCAGATAGACCTCCAAAGCCCGGATAATGCGCTTGCGGTCAGACAAATGGAGCTTGGCAGCGGCTTCGGGGTCAATACTCTGCAGCCGCGCCAGCATGGCTTCCATGCCGATTTGGTCGGCCTCGGCTTCCAGAGCCTCCCGAACCCCGGTAGAGGGGAAGGGGGCAAAGTCGTTGCCTTTGATCAGGCTGTCCATATACAGCCCGGTGCCGCCCACAACAATGGCGGTTTTGCCCCGGGCGAGAATGTCATCCACAATAGGGGTAGCTTCTGCGCAGTAGCGGCTGACGGAGTAGTCCTCCCAAGGGTCTGCCACATCCAGCATATGGTGGACGATGCCCTGCCGCTCAGAAAGGCTTGGCTTGGCGGTGCCGATGTCCATGTGGCGGTATACCTGCATGGAGTCGCAGGATACGATCTCGCCATTCAGCTCTTTGGCAAGAGCAATGGACAGGGCGGTTTTCCCCGAGGCCGTAGGCCCGGCGATACATATTAGATTGTGCATTCCGAACCTCCTGACGCTTTTTTAATGAATCAGCTCCGCTTAAACTGCTTTTCCAAGGCTTTTTTGCTGAGGGAAATGCAGATAGGCCGCCCATGGGGGCAGTATTTCAAATCCTCCCGGGACATAACCTGCTTCACAAGGGCGCATAATTCCTTTTCATCCGTATGCCAACCGGCCTTAATGGCGGCTTTGCAGGCTACGGTATGCAGCAGTTCATCCCGCACGGTGGTGGCCTTTTCCCGGCGGCCGTTCATAAGGTCAGCTACCATGGCCAGCACAGCGTCGGCGGCATCTTCTTCGCTTAAGTCCATGGGAATTTGCCGCAGCAGCAGGGTGCTGTCCCCAAATTCCTCAATTTCAAAGCCCAGCTCCCGGAGCATTTCTTTGTTTTCCAGAGCCACAGCGGCCTCCTCCGGCTGCATCCGCAGGCTTTGGGGCACCAGCAGGGACTGGGAAGAAATGGCCTCCTGATTGGCTTTCAGCTTTTCAAAGAGAATCCGCTCATGGGCGGCATGCTTGTCGATGAGGAAAGCATCCTCACCCTGTTCTACCAGAATATAGCTGCGGTACAGCTCGCCCACCATCCGCCAAGGAATTTCCCCGGGCATGGGCAGAGCTGCCTGCTCCTCCTGAACAGGGGCTTCCGGCTCTTTTTCCGGCAGGGGAGGAAGGGCAGGCGCGGGATCCTCCTGCACCGGGGCAGGGGCGGGAACGGAAACAGTCTCTTCCACAGGAACAGGCGTAGGGATGTATACATTCTCCCGCAGGGGAGCAGGGGCAGAGCGTTCCAGCATGGCCACGGCGGCGGCTGCGGCTTGGGGCTTGGGCTGGGGAGCGGACTGTACGGCCTGAGAAAAGCTCTTGTATTCCTCTGCCGTCATGGTTCTGAAAAAGCTCTGCCGGGGCTTTTCCGGGGCTTTCGGCTCCTGCTTGGGGGGCAGAATCGCGGCGTTCTGAGGGGCGGGCTTAAACTGCACCGCAGGACGGTCAGGAGTTTTATTCAGCGCGCCCAGAACGCCGTAGTGCAGGGCATCAAAGGCGTTTTTTTCGGATAGGAATTTAACCTCGGTTTTGGCAGGGTGTACATTCACATCCACCAAATTGGCATTCAAAGTAAGGTGAAGCACGCAGGCGGGGAATTTGCCCACCATAATCTGGTTGCGGTAGGCTTCCTCCAAAGCGGCGGTAAGCAGCCGGGATTTCACCGGGCGGCCGTTGACAAAGAAGGTCTGCATACTTCGGTTGGGGCGGGCATCCGTGGGCTTGGATACAAAGCCCGCAAGGCTGTACCCCTCCCATCGGCTTTCTACCTTTACCATGTGGGCGCAGCTTTTTCCGTAGATGCAGTACATGGCGGCGGAAAGGTCGCCGTTACCGGGGGTGGAAAGCATCTGCTTGCCGTCTTTGATCAGGGTAAAGGCCACGCTGGGGTGGGCCATAGCCTGCATTTGTACGGCGGTGATAATCCGGCTGCTTTCCACAGAGTCGGACTTCATGAACTTCATTCTGGCAGGGGTATTGTAAAAGAGGTCTCTTACAATGATAGTAGTGCCGTCGGGGCAGCCTGCTTCCGTATCATCTACAATGCTGCCCGCTTCCAGCGTCAGGGAAGTGCCGCTAAGGCTGCCGGGTGTCTTGGTCAAAAGCTGAATCCGGCTGACGGAAGCAATGGCAGCCAATGCTTCTCCCCGAAAGCCCATGGTAGAAATGGCAGCCAAATCCTCGGCGGTACGCAGCTTACTGGTAGCGTGGCGGAGAAAGGCGGTGCGGGCATCCTTGGAAGACATTCCGCAGCCGTTGTCCGTCACCCGCAGAAAGGTCATACCGCCATCCCGGATTTCAATGGTCACCTGAGAAGCGCCGGCATCCACAGCGTTTTCCAACAGCTCTTTGGCGACGCTGGCAGGCCGCTCTACCACCTCACCGGCGGCAATCAGGTTGGCAATATGGGGGGATAATTGAATAATCTCAGGCAAAATAATCACCTCAAGGAAAGGATGGCTAAGACATTGACCACCGTATGAATGGCAATGGGCACAAAAAGACTGCCGCTTTCCTGGAAGCTCCATGAAAGGCAAAGCCCGGCAGGAAGATACTGCACAAAGCAGCCCAGCAGCACCCAAAGGGAGGCCGCGCCGATATAGCCCAGCACATGGATGGCGCTGAAAACCAGACAGGATACCACATAGGCGGCGGTTTTGCTGCGGTTATACAGGCCGCCGAAAATCAGACCCCGGTAGAATGTTTCCTCGGTTATGGGAACCAAAACCACCAGCCCCACAGCCATAACCCAGAAGTTTTCTCTCAGCAGGGCTTGGATGCTGCCGTCGTTGATGTTGGCAAAGCCGGGAATCAGCCGCGCCAAACACCAGGATACGCCCCAGTTTGTTACCCAGTAGAAAACATAGCCCAAAATCATGGCTTTCAGGCAGCTCCACCAGTTTTTGCCAAGGCTGGAAAGGTGGTTGCCCAGATATTTGCCGAAAATGATCAGGCACACCAGGAAATTCAGGGAAAAATAGATGTAATTGCGCCACGGTGCGCTGGGGGAAACCCCCAGCAGCCCATATACCACATTCAGCACCTCGCCCAAGGCGCAGTACTGAAATACAAGATACAGTACGCCCCAGACGATCTGAGAAGAGGAGGGGGTAAAATTCGCTTTTGTGTTTTTCTTAGCCATAATTAGTTTAACATCTTCTTCAGCTTGTACAGCTCGTTCATTGCTTCAATGGGGGTCAGGGTTTCTACGCTGAGCTTTTCCAGAGCGTCGCACACCTGGGCGCTGTGCAAATCCATCATACTCATTTGATCGTCCCGGGCAACTTCTTTGACAATCACATTGCCCCCGCCGCTTTCCAGTTGGGCCAAAATCTCTCTGGCACGGGTTACTACCGCGTTGGGAAGCCCTGCCAGCTTGGCAACTTCCACACCGTAGCTGTCATCGGCAGCGCCGGGAACGATTTTCCGCAGGAAAATCATTTGCTCGCCACGCTTTTTTACGGCGATGTTGTAGTTCTTTACATTGGGCAGCTCGTTTTCAATGGTGGAAAGCTCATGGTAATGGGTGGCAAACAGGGTTTTTGCCCCCAGCCGCTTGGGATTGGCGGCATATTCCAAAACGCTGCGGGCGATGGCCATGCCGTCATAGGTAGAAGTGCCCCGGCCGATTTCGTCCAGAATCAGCAGACTCTTAGAGGTCGCATATTTGAGAATGTTGGCAACCTCCGCCATCTCCACCATAAAGGTGGATTGGCCGGAAGCCAAATCGTCGCTGGCACCGATACGGGTAAATACCCGGTCTACAATGCCCATGCGGGCAGAGCGGGCAGGAACGAAAGAGCCCATCTGCGCCATAATGACGATCAGGGCCACCTGACGCATATAGGTGGACTTACCCGCCATATTCGGGCCGGTAATGATGCTTACCTGATTGTCCGACGCTCCCAAATGGGTATCGTTGGGGACAAAAAGGCTGTCTTTCAGCATGACCTCCACCACAGGATGGCGGCCGTCGGAAATGGAGATTTCATTGCCTAAGGTAATTTCCGGGCGGCAATAGCCCCGCTGGGCGGCTACGGTTGCCAAAGAACAAAGGCAGTCCGCGGCGGCTACGGCGGCAGCGGTCTGCTGCACCCGAACAGCTTCCTTGGCAATGCTTTCCCGAAGCTGGGTAAAAATCTGGTACTCCAAAGCAGTCAGCCGGTCTTTGGCGGTAAGCACTTGGGTTTCCAGCTCTTTCAGCTCTTGGGTAATATAGCGCTCGCAACCCGCAAGGGTCTGCTTGCGGATGTAGCTGTCGGGCACTTGGTCAATAAAGGACTTGGATACCTCAATATAATAGCCAAATACCCGGTTATAGCCTACCTTCAGGGTACGGATGCCTGTCTTTTCCTTTTCGGAGGCTTCAATGGCGGCGATGGTGCCGGAGCCGCCCTCCATAATGGAGCGCAGGTAGTCAGCCTCCTGACTGGCACCCTTGCGGATAATGCCGCCCTCCCGAATGGTCAGGGGAGGCTCGTCTACGATGGTTTTTTCAATGCGGTCGGCGCAGTCGGTCAGAGGATCGATGGCATCGGTAAGACGGCGCAGCAGGGGAGCGTCCATACCGCTTAGCTGAGATTTAATCTCCGGCAGCGCCCGCAAACCTCTGGCCAAGCCCAACAGGTCACGGCAGTTTACCGTGCCGGTAACCACCCGTGCCATGACCCGCTCCAAATCCGTAACTTCTTTCAGCGCTTCGCTCAGCTCGCTGCGGGCTATGGTGGCGTTTACCAGCTCTTCTACGGCGCTTTGGCGGCGGGTAATCTCGGCAATGTCCAGCAAAGGCTTTTCCAGCCAGCTTCGCAGCATTCTGCCGCCCATGGGGGTGCGGGTCTTGTCCAGCACCCAAAGAAGGCTGCCCTTCTTTTCCCCGGCTCGCATAGTCTGGGTCAGCTCCAGATTTCTCCGGGCATCTAAATCCAGCTCCATAAAGCGCCCGGTGGTATAGTAGCTCAGCTCCCGGATGTGGGCCAGCTCATTTTTCTGAACAAAGAGCAAATGCGCCAGCAGCGCCCCGGCGGCGAGAATGACAGCATCCTGCCCGGCGATGCCGAGGCTTGCCAAACTCTTGCCAAAATGGCGCTCCAAAAGTTCCCCTGCCTTTTCTATCCGGAAAAGCTCCTCCCGGCCTTCGTCTACGCAGCAGCCAAGGCGCTGAAACAGGGCTCCGTTGATTTCTTCCGAAGAAGCCTCCTGCCCATAGCGCAGAACCTCCTTGGGGGCAAAGCGGCCCAGCTCGGAGATGGCGGCGGAGCTGTCAGCGCAGGCTGTGGCAAAAAACGCGCCGGTGGACACATCACAGAAGGCAAGACCAAACTTGCCCCCCTCCCCGTACAGGCAGGCCATGTAGTTGTTCTGGCTTTCCTCCAGCATACAGCTTTCCGTAACCGTACCGGGGGTAACAATGCGGGTAATATCCCGGTCTACAATCCCCTTGGCGGTGGCGGGGTCTTCCGTCTGCTCGCAGATGGCTACCTTATAGCCCTTTTGCACCAGCCGGGCAATGTAAGCGTCCACGCTGTGAAAGGGCACACCGCACATGGGGGTCTGCTCCTCCTTGGGCTTGTTCCGATCCCGGGTGGTCAGGGTCAAATCCAGCTCTTTGGCGGCAACTCTGGCATCCTCGTCGAACATTTCATAGAAGTCGCCCAAGCGGAAAAACAGAATGCTGTCCTTATTTTGCTCCTTGATGGCATTATACTGCCGCTTCATAGGAGTGAGCTCATTGTCGGGCTTTGCCATTGGCTTAACCTCTTTCTGTATCATTATAATTATTGTGCTTTCTCGCCGGTCAGGCTCCAGGTGGTAGCGCCGGTAATGATGATATCCTGATAAGTACCAATCAGGCAATCCGGGCCGGAGAAGCGAACCAGTCGCCCACCCTCGGTGCGGGCTGTGAGAAAATCCTTATCCCTGCCGTCTACGAGACAGCGCATGGTCTTGCCCACATAGCTCTGGTGAATTTCCTCGGAAATTCGGTTTTGCAGGGCGCAGAGCTTATCAAAGCGGGCGTTTTTCTCCGCCTTGGGGGTGGGGTCTGCCATGGAAGCGGCAGGCGTTCCGGTACGGGGAGAAAAAATAAAGGTAAAGAGAGAATCGTAGCGCACGGTTTCAATCAGGCTGAGCGTTTCTTCAAATTCTTCCTCCGTTTCCCCGGGAAAGCCCACAATCACATCGCTGGTCAGCACCAAATCCGGCATGACGGATTTGGCGTAATTCACCTTTTCCAGATAAGCTTCCCGGTCATAATGGCGGTTCATAGCCTTCAGAACCCGGGAAGAACCGCTCTGGAAGGGAAGATGAAGCTGTTTTGCGATTTTGGGAGAGGCGGCCATGGTGTCAAAAAGCTTGTGGCTGGCATCTCTGGGGTGACTGGTCATAAACCGCACCAGAAAATCCCCCTCAATGGCGGCAATTTCCGCCAAAAGGTCGGCAAAGTCCTTTCCCTCGTCCAAATCCTTGCCGTAGGAGTTTACATTCTGGCCCAAAAGGGTAATTTCCCGGCAGCCGGAAGCAATCAGCGCCCGGCACTCTGCCAGAATATCCTCGCTTTTGCGGCTGCGCTCCCGGCCCCGGACATAGGGAACAATGCAGTAGGTACAGAAATTGTTGCAGCCGTACATAATGGAAACCCATGCTTTCAGGGTGTTATCCCGAAGCTGGGGCAGACCCTCGGCAATGGAGCCTGCCTCGTCCTCCACAAAAAATACCCGCTTTTTCCCGGTCAGAACCCGGAATAAAATCTCCGGGAACTGCCAAAGATGGTGGGTGGAAAAAACGCCGTCCACATGGGGATAGCTGTTTTTCAGCCGCTTTACCACCGCTTCCTGCCCGGCCATGCAGCCGCAAAGGAAGATTTTCTGCCCGCCGTGACGGCGCTTGGTATGGGTCAAAGCCCCCAAATTGCCGAAAACCCGCTGCTCGGCGTGCTCCCGGATGGCGCAGGTATTCATGACCACCACATCGGCACCTTCGGCGGTGTTCGTCATGGTGTAGCCGCATTCGGACAAAATGCCCCGAATCCGCTCCGAGTCCGCCTCGTTTTGCTGGCAGCCGTAGGTTTCCACATAGGCTTTGGGTACGATGCCTTTTTCCATCCACATGGCGGCAATTTTATGGCAATAGGCCATCTGGTTGTCCAGAAGAGCCTGAGAAATGACTGTAGTTTTGGTGTTCATGCTTATGACCATACCTTTCCGCTGCGCTTCAAGGCACAAAACAGCATGAAACTGAATTGCCACTAACGCAGCTCATAGAAATTTGTTAGAATAGGCTTGAGGATGCAGGCACACTACAGAGCACGTGGAGGTGAGT
>JBJDYH010000222.1:0-2463 GCA_051867135.1 Faecousia sp.
ATAGGAGGTTTCCGTGCCCTTGGCATCGGTGACCTTGCTGGGAACGCCCCAGGCGATATTCCGGGCCGTTTCGTAGGCGTAGGAGGTGACATTCCCCGCGCTGTCCGTAAGGTCGGACGGTAGAAGCTGGCGGGACGATGTGGGCATCGGCCCCTACATTGCTTGTCCGCGCCTGCTTAGACCGTGTAGGGACAGGCCTCTTAGACTGTTCGCTTTTACAATTCCTCAGGCAAGGGGCTTTGGGATGCAGGGTGGCTATGGAAAATGCGAAAACCGGGGACAGGGACGTGCCCTGTCCCCGGCGGGGATAAGTTATGCGGTTAGTGGTTGCTGTCATATGGGGGCAGTAGAACCATCTCCTCATCCAAGTGCTCGTCAGTACGCACAATCGTCCTCGGTGAGATTCTTAATATCCCCCCACATGTTGATGAAGTGTTCATCCACAAAGGGAGCTATCAGCTCAAAAAAAACAACATTCCCTTTCACTTCGAAACCATTAACAAAAACACTATCGTGAAGTCCGGTAACGACCACTTCCAATATTGGGCCAGCATCTTTTGTTTCCAATACATAGTACAGCCTTGCATTTATGCCTGTTTTCACTACAGCAGGCTCTAGTTTAGATGTATCCAACTTGGTTAGGAGTTCATAGTGAGAGACAAGTTCATCGTACGAGATTTGAATTTTTTTCACATCATGGAAAGTGAGTAGCTCTCCAACAGAAACAGGTTTTCGTGTCAAAATGGTGGGGTCCATATAATATATTGTCAGGGAAAGCCCATCTGGAACTCCCTCTTCAAGGGCTTTCGTATACGATAATAAAATATCTTCCCTTTGCATATTCTCACTATTACGGTCTTTTGAGATAACCGAGAGGAATGCGATAATAGCAATTATTCCAACGGCAGAAAAAAGAATAATCTTTTTCATAAAACTACTCCTAATTTGCATTAAAATCAGTAAGTCTTTCATTTGGCGTAAATAAATTCCAAAAAAGAATATAATGCCAAAATGGGCGCTTGTGTTCAACCATGGCAACATAATGGGTTGAATTATTCATCGTTACAATTCCACGAGTATCGAGGTAATGTTTCCGGGTTGGTTCACCAAGCTCCATAGCGATTGGGTTTTCATATTTTTTCAGATTAGCATTTTCAGTCTGCCATATAGCGGAGGAATCCAGTTCACCGTCTAAGTCTTGTGCCGCATGTCCCATTTCGTGGGCTAAGCCCAGCGCTGCACTTTGGATTTCTCCCTTATTTCCAACATAAAGCCCGCTATACACATCAAAAAGAATTGCATTGCTTTCTGGCCGATACGACATTTGGACATCAGGACCTTCCTCAATAAAAATGATTATTATTGCACAGGAGGAGTTCTCAAGCCGTTCAATTAGTCTTCTGGCTGTATCAGAGGTTTTTAGATATGCAATTGCTCGTTCGTACTGCTCAATTTGCTCATCTGTAGCATTGGGGTCAAGTACAATTTTATATCCCGATGGATCTGAAAAAAAGACAGGGTTATTCCTACAATAGGAAAACATATTATGCCCCAAAATGCCTTGGCCGGTGGAGGCGTAGGCGTCTGCGTTTATAAAGCGGCAGATGGTGGGGTCATAATAGCGGGATTGCAGATAGTAGAAGCCGGTTTCGGAATCGTAGTAGTAGCCGCGATACCGCAGGGGGTTGGTTTGAGCTATCGTGCCATAAGCTGCAATTACTTCGCCATAGGGGCCATACTCGTAGGTGGCGGCATAGCCTCCCGCGGAGTTCATCATATACATTACATCGCCCTGGAGGTTGGTAATGTAGTAGTAGACTTCTTGGGCGGCATCGCCGTTGGTGTAAAGCAATGCATAGGGATAGCCGTTGCTATTGTACAGGAAATCCAGAGTGATATTGCCATAGGTTTCCCGCAGGAGCTTGCCGCTGGCGTAGAAATACTCGTGCTTGACACCGTTGACCGTCTTGCTGACACGCAGACCGTCGCTATCATAGGCGTAGGTATAAGTAGAATTGCCCTTAACAGCGGAAACCAGCCTGCGGCCCTCGGCCCAAGTGAAGGTATAGCGGGTGCCGTTGTAGTAGCTCAGGGGGTTGCCGCTGGCATCGTAGGTAATGGCTTGCCCGTCGAAAGCCGTCAGCAAATCAGCCCATTGGGGATCACCATAGGTGTAAGTGTGACTTACTCCTTCATCTGTAGCTGTTAGGATGTTACCGCCCTTGTCATAGGTAAAGGTATACAGGCGATCGCTTTCATATTCAATAAGCTGCCCCATGCTGTCGTAGACATAGTCAATGTCAATGCCGTCAGCAGTCTGGAACTTAATTATATTCCCCAGAGAATCATAGCGATACAGGAATGTTTCCTCAAGTCCGGCGGAGACATAGGATACGCTGCTTACCTGGGCAGTTGTCTTGGTGCTGTCAATATCCCGGTAGGTATAGGTCTGGGTGTAGATAT